>NZ_JBEZKW010000003.1:0-212976 GCF_040651795.1 Streptomyces sp. NPDC048361 | reverse complement strand
CCTCCGCCATTGCTCTCACCGGGCAATACGTCGAAGGGCCCCGCAGTTCGCTGCGGGGCCCTTCGTCGTTCCTCAGCTCCCGTTGTCCTGGTCTTCGTCCACACGGCCCTTCGCCGCGGGGCCAGCTGGCCTCCGCGATCTTCTGCGCCACGTCCTTCAGCATGGCGTCAGAAACGTGCAGGCAGCGCGCGCATCCGGGCAGACGTCCCGGGCTCCCATCCCATGATCTGATCGATGACGCGGTCCGGGACCCAGAGCAGCATGAGCACGGTGGCGGCGGCGTGCCGTGCGTCGTGAAGGCGCGTCCCACACGCGGTGCCCCGGGCAGATCCTGTCCGGGGCACCTCACTTTGGATTGGACAACGATGCTGACAACGCCGCCTGGCCGAAGGGCCGCTCTGCCCGGCCTGGCTCTCGCATGCCTTCTGGTCCTGGCCGCCTGCGGAGAAAAAGATGCCGACCACCCCAAGGCAGCCACCGCTGCCGAGCCAGGAACCTGCGACGAGAGCAAGTCCGGCGGGGCCGGCGTTTGGAAGCCAGTGCTCACCGAATTCCGCTCCTACCTGGAGACATCAGGACCCGTCGGCTTCAAAGGCCACGTCAAGGACGCGGAGGTCCGTGACTGCCCAGGTGGGGACGTGGAGGCAATCGTCCTCACCGACTACAACCCGCACCTGGAAGCCCCCGACGTGGACGCGGAGACGAAGAAGAAGGCCGACCAGGTCGCACAGGCATTTACCGAGTGGCGGGACCACAAGTCCCACGACGAGGGGTGGGTGTACGTCATCAACGGAGCCGTGGAAACAGTCACGAAACGGGCTTGGTGACCTGCGGTCGGCCCCTACAACCTCCTCGCCGGACGCAGTTCTCGAACAGCACGCTGGATCCGCCGGACAGACAAGCCCTACTGGGCAGACCCACCCAGACCCACCCCTGCGTGCTGCCGGCGCAGGCTCGTGGCCGAACTCACTGTCGGCGGACGCCTGGTGCATGGTCTTCCAGCAGGTGAGGGGGGCGGCCGACCCCGATGACTGACGTTCGGCGCTGCGGGCTTCTGCACTAGGGTGCTCGCTGCGCCGAGCCCTGGGGAGAGCATGACAATCGCCGATGAGTCACCGAAACCAATCCGTACGCTGTTCCAGATCGCGCGTTTCCGGCGCTTCGTTTCGGCCAATCTCATCTCTGCCACAGGGTCTGCCATGGCCCCTCTCGCCCTGGCCTACGCCGTCATTGAGCAGGGTGGTGGAGCGGGGTCTCTCGGTGTGGTGCTTGCCACGAACACCGTCCCCACGATCGTGTTCCTGCTCGCGGGCGGCTTGTTCGCGGACCGCTGGTCCCGCAGCCGGCTCCTCTTCGTGGGGAATCTGCTGGCGGCCGGCGCGCAGGGTGCGCTGGCCGTCACCGTTGCGACCGGACATGCGACCACCGTGTCGATCGCTGCATGCGGTTTCGTCTCGGGGACGGCGGCGTCGTTCATCGTGCCGGCCGCGCAGGGCGCTGTGGCGCAGATCGTTCCGGAGCAGCATCTGCAGCAGGCCAATGCGTTGCTCAGGCTGCCGAACAACGCGGTCAAGGTGCTCGGGCCGGTCGTCGGCGGTGTCATCGTCGCTGTCGGCGGCGCGGCATGGGCACTGGCTTGGGATGCGTTCACGTTCGCCGCGGCGGCCGTCCTGCTTCTCGGTCTGCGTCTCGATGCCCCGCTCGTTGCACCTGCCGGTGTGCGGGGTGAGCTGAGGGCGGGCTGGACGGCCTTCTGGTCGCGTACCTGGTTGTGGACCTATACGGCGGCCGGAACGGTCGTGGTCGCTGCGTGGCTGGCGGGTTTCCAGCTGCTCGGCCCGCTGGTGGCCGCGGAGCAGTACGGCGGAGCCCGCGGTTGGGGCCTGATCCAGGCGTCCTTCACGTGTGGTCTGCTGGTGGGGACCCTCGTCTGCCTGCGCTGGAAGCCGTACCGGCTGCTCACGGTCGCCGTCGTCGCGGCCGGTGGTATCGCGCTCCCCTTGGCCGCCATGGCCTGCACCGTGCCGCTTCCGCTCGTCCTGCTGGCCGCCGTACTGGCAGGGGTCGGGCTCGATGTCGCGATCGTCGCCTGGGCGTCGGCGTTCCAACAGCATGTGCCTCAGGCGGAACAGGGCCGCATGAGCGCCCTGAACGGCGTCGGGGAGCGCCTCGCCATCCCCCTGGGCTACCTCATCACCGCTCTTGCGGCCCATTCGTGGAGCAGCCAGGCAGTGCTGTTGACCTGTGCGGGACTGGTTGTTGCCGCCACCGTCCTGAACCTCTGCGTGCCGGATGTGTACCGCATCAACCGCCTGACACCGGACGATCAGCCGACGGCCGCAAAGGGCCGACGCGCGGTGAAGCAGGCGTAACGGCCACCACGACGGCACCGGGTTCGTTCTGTCCGACAAGTGCCGATGATCTCCGGGAAGACGGTCGTCACGCGGGGGCCCCGGCGTGCTCGCCGTACGACCCGGCCGTTGCGGTACCTGGCGCGCAGTGCGCCGCACGCCGCTCCGGTCCCTCAGGGCGGGTGCCTGCCGGTTTCACGGTTCGGGGAGCGTCAGGGTGGGGCGGGTGGCTGGGGGTGCGGGGTCCGGGGCGTGGCCGCCGTCGGCCAGGCCGGGCGGGATCCGGTCCAGGAGGACGAAGGCGGATTCGAGGCCGGCGAACCGGAACAGCCGCATCACGCCGGGCGCCCCGCGGACCAAGCGCAGTGTCCCGCCCCGCGCGGCCACAACGTCCTGGACGGCGGCCAGCAGGCGCAGTCCACCCGGATCGAGGAAGGTGACCGGCCGCAGGTCGACCACCACCTCCGGTGCTTCCCGGTCGATCAACTCTGCACGGCGGGACCGAGGGCCGTCAGGGCCTCGATGTCGATCTCCCCGAACAATTCGAGCACGGTGGCCGCGGCCACCACGCGTTCCCACAGGCCGAACCCGGTTGCGTCGGCACGCATGAGGAAACCCCACGATCCTTGCAGAAGTGGCACAAGAGCACGCGGACCGGTCGACTGCTTCCTGGCGCCGGAGCACAGCAGCGCCCCAGGGTTCGAGGCGGCGCCGCTCAGGGTGCGCCCACCATCATGCCGCGTCGACGGCCGGCGGGGCCTGGCGCCGGGCGGAGTCGGTCGAATCCGGTCAACAGGCAACACCCGGTGGGGCGGGTCCACTTGGGGAGCCGGTGTGGGCCGACGCCGCGTTCAGCTCTGGGTACCCTCGGGGTTCCGCGGGACTCGCACCGTGTCCGGCGGGCGTAACTGCCTTCTGCGGGACGGCAGTTGAGCGGAGTCCACCGGGTGGGTGCGGGGCCCTCGCTGATGGAGCGCGGCGCCCGCGAGGAGCGCGCTCGCGCGGTACAGGTACTGGACCTTGATACGCAGGGCCCACGGGTCGAGCGGCTTGATCAGATAGTCGGCGACCCCCAGCCGCAGCGCCTCGTCGGCGGTCACGCCGTCGTGACCCATGCCGGTCACCAGGATGACGGGGATCAGCTGGGTCTGGGTCAGGCGGCTCAGATAGCGGGCCACGTCGAGCCCGCTGACGCCCGGCATCACCACGTCGAGGACGGCCAGCGCTATCCCTCCGTGCAACGCGGCCTTGAGCGCCGCGTCCCCGCTGGTCGCGAGCTCCAGCGGGTAGCCGAGCGGCGCGAGAATGCTCTCCATGGCGAACAGGTTGTCCTCATGGTCGTCGACCAGTAGCACCTTCATGTCCGCGGACATGGCCCCATCACCTTCACTCGGGAGCGCCGGATAGGCATATGCCCGCTCGCGGCCCCTCGTACGCAGTCCGGGGGCACCTCGATGGTGTGCATGTGGGGAATGCACATGAAGCGTGCATGTGACGGTGGTCCGCGCCCAGTTGTCGGCCGGCTCGGTGGACCGAATTCTCGCACCGGGCGCCCCCGAACAGCAGGGGCCCGACCGACTCGGTTGCCCCGACCCGAGCCAGGCGGATGCCCGAGCCACGCCGTTGTCCGACCCCCACCACACCCATGCCACCCACCACACCCACGGCACGCCGTGCCGAAACGCACATGCCACTGGCTCATGTTCCGCACTCGTGACACCTATGGGTGAATTGCTCCCCGGAGCGCGGAGCGTCGACACGCGCGTACCGACCACGCCGCGGGCAGCAACGGACGCCTCCGGACGCCTCCGTGCCGATTCCGCCGGCCAGGACCGCGCGTTCCGCAGTGGTCTGAACCACCGCCCTCCGCGCGGCACTTGATCCGTTTCAACCTCCAGAATGACCGGATGATGATCCCGTCATCCCCCGCCGAGCGGCACACGACCCCGCGTGACGAGCGATGAAGGCAGCCGCTGCCCGCCCCGGCACGCCGTCCGCCCCCTTCGCGTCCGCCGCGTACCGCGCCGCGCCCGCTTCCGCGGCGTTCCGCGCCGCGTTCACCCCGGACGCGATCCGTGCCGTGTTCGCCCCCGCGGTGATCGGCGCCGCCCTCGTGCTCGCCGCCGCCTGGCTGCTGCTCGTCACCGTGCCCCGCACGCTCGACACGGAGCGGGCGTTCAGCGCGGCCGCCGACTGCCGGACCGCCCAGGTCTCGACGGAGTGCAGACGCACCGTACGGGCCACGGTGACCTCCGTCACGGCCGACCACAAACACCGCTCGACGGACTACTGGCTGGGACTCGGCCACGTACAGAAACCGCCTGCCGTCAGGCCGCCGTCTCGCGTCAAGATGGAAGGCCGCACCCCGGTGTTCGCCGCGGTACGGCCCGGCTCGGCGCTCCACCTCACGTACTGGCGTGGGGAGATCAGGTACGTAGACCACCAGGGCCTGCGCCAGTACACCGCGGCGGACCCGCGGGGCGGCTACCGGCTGCCGTTCGCCGCGGCGCTCGTCCTGCTCTCCGTCGGCGGGGCGTGCCTGCGCACCGCGCAGTGCGGCGCCCGGCGGCGCACCGCGGAGCCTGCCGGGCACGAGCCCTGGCGGCTCACCGTGCCGCTGGCCTCGGTGCTCCTGATCTGCTGCTTCGCCTTCGCCACGCCCTGGGGCACGGGCGGCGTGCCGACCGCCCTGCTGCTCACGGCGGTCGGGGCGGTGCCGGTCCTCGCCGGGGCCGCCTGGCTGACCCGGCGTCGCCATCGCCGCACCACCGACACCATCCGGGTGGCCCCCCTGGCCCCGCTGGCCGACGAGTGCTTCCCGGGCCGCGTCCTCGGCGACGTCCCGTACAGCCACGAGGGGTTCGGGTATCTGGTGGCGGGCCCGGGGCTGCTCGCCGCCACCCCCGACCCGGCCGGCCGTATCGCCCGGCGCCCCGTGCCCCGCACGCTCACGGCCGTACGCGTCCGGCCGCCCTATTGGACCGACCCCGGCCCCAGCCCCGCGCCCGGGTCACAAGTGGTGGAGTGCCGGGACGGCGCGACCCCGGTGTACGTGGTGACCCACCATGTCTACGTATCCCGGGTGTTGGGCGCGCTGCGGTGCCCGACGGAGGCGCAGCTTCGGCCACCGCCGGGCTGACCGCGGATCCGCCACGGGAGGGCAGGCCCGACAGCTCCGGCAGGTTCGACAAGCCCGGCAGGTCCGGCAGGTCCGGCGGGTCCGGCAGCCCCAACCAGTCCGGCAGGCACCGGACCAGACATCACGCCGGACCACATGTCACGCCGGACGACATGTCGCGCCGGGCCCCATGCCGCGCCGGATCACGCGTCGCGCCGCTGTTCCGCCAGCCACCGTGCGAACCCGGTGGTCCCCCGGACGTCGGGGGCGGCCTCGGTGAGGTGGCCGGCGCGCAGAACCCGGCCGAGGCGGCCCGGGAGCGGGACGGGCAGGAGTACGGCTCTGCGCCCCGTGCCCGTGCGCCAGGTCGCGGCGAGGGAACGCAGGTCGGTACGGTCCGGGCCCGCCACCTCGATGCGGCCGTCGCGGGGTGCGCAGGCGGCGGCGTCCGCGACGGCGCGGGCGGCTTCGGCGGCGGCGATCGGCTGAAGCGGCACGCCCGCCGAAGCCGGCAGGAAGCGGGCGCGGGCGGAGGCGGCGAACACGCTCGCGGCCAGCTCGTGGAACTGGGTGGCCCGCACGATCGTCCACGGCACCCGGCCCGCCGCCACCAGGCCCTCCTGGTCCGTCTTAACCTTGTAGTACGGCATCGGCACCCGGTCGCAGCCCACGATCGACACGCACACGTGGTGGCCCACGCCCGCCGCGCGCTCCGCGTCGAGGAGGCGGCGCGTGCCGTCCACGAGGGTGGCGCGCATGGTGCGCGGGGAGGTCGAGTTGGCCGCGTCGACCACCACGTCGCAGCCCGCGAGCGCCGCGGCCAGGCCCTCGCCCGTGGACAGGTCGACCGGATACTCCGCCGACCTGCGGCTCAGCACCCGCACCCGGTGCCCGCGCGCCCGGAGCTCCTCGACGACATGGCGGCCCAGCGTGCCGGTGCCGCCGGCCACGGCGATCTCCAGCGGGCCCCTCTCGTCGGTGCCTTTCGCGGCAGCTTGGTCCATGGGCTCGACCGCTTCGTTCTCGTTCGCATCACTGACGTTGTCGGCGTTCATGGTCAGGGGACGGGACAGCGTCGCGATCTGTGACAGCCGGGGTGGGCCGGGTCAGTGGTGGAGGGAGCCCGCGGCTTCGCTGTGGCCCTCGGGTTCCAGCTGGATCGTGGAGTGGGCCACGTCGAAGTGGTCCCCCACACAGCTCTGGAGCCGGGTGAGCAGCGCACCGTACCCCCCGTCCAGGGCGGCCTCCCGCACCACCACATGGGCGGTGAGCACGGGCATCCCCGAGGTGACCGTCCAGCCGTGCAGATCGTGTACGTCGACCACACCCGGCTCGGCGAGGAGGTGGCGGCGTACCTCGGCGAGGTCCATGTCCTGCGGGGTCGCCTCCATCAGGACGTGCAGGGCATCGCGCAGCAGCCCATACGTTCGCGGCACGATCAGCAGGCCGATCACGAGGGAGGCGATCGGGTCCGCGGCCTGCCAGCCGGTGAGCAGGATGACGAGACCGCCGACGATCACCGCGACCGAGCCGAGGGCGTCGCCCAGGACCTCCAGGTAGGCGCCGCGCAGGTTGAGGCTCTTGTCCTTGGCGTCCTTCAGGAGCCACAGGCCCACCAGGTTCGCGACGAGTCCGCCCACCGCGACCGCGAACATCAGGCCGCCCTTGACCTCGACGGGCTCACTGAAGCGGCGGATCGCGGACCACAGCACCCAGACGAAGATCGCGGCGAGCAGCAGGGCGTTCAGGACCGCCGAGAAGATCTCCACCCGGTAGAAGCCGAAGGTACGGCGCGGGGTGGGGGCGCGCTGCGCGAGCGTGATCGCGCCGAGTGCGAGGGCGACCCCGACCGCGTCGGTGAGGCTGTGCGCGGCGTCGGCGAGCAGCGCGAGGCTCCCCGAAAGCAGCGCGCCGACCACCTGGATGAGGGTGATCGACGCGCTGATGCCGATGGTCCACAGGAGCCGCTTGCGGTACGTGCCGCTCAGCGTGCCGGACGCGGCGGAGGTGGCCGAGGTGGCGGCGGAGGGCGCACCGTGGTCGTACCCCATACGCGCCTCCTCGTGCCGGGTGGGGCCGGGCGCGCACAGCAGCCCCGCACGCGTCTGCTCCGCGCACATCTGCTCCGCACGCAGCTGCCCCGCACGCAGCTGCCCCGCACCATCAGAGGATCACGAGGCGTGGCCCCCCGCCACCCTGGGAGCGGGACGGGTGAGCGCCCGGCCGCTCGGCGGCTGCGGGACCACCATGGCCGCCGTCTTCACCGCCGCCGTCGTCTGCTCCACCGCCGCTCCGACTGCCTCCCCCACGGCCGCCGGCAACCGGACCCGGTCCGCGGAGGTGCCCGCCCCTGTGGGCCGCATCCACCACGGGGCCTCCCCGGTCGCACCCTGCGGGCCGCCGTCGTACGGCGAGGGCACGGAGGGCGGGGCATCGTGGGGCGCAGGCACCGCGGGTGAGGGGTCGCGGGGCACGGCGTCGTGGGGTGAGCTGCCGTGCGGCAGGGAGGCCGGAAGGTCCGCGTCGCTGTAGCGCCGCGCCGCGATGTGCCAGTTCAGGATGCCCGCGATCCAGTCCTGGAGTTCGGCCACGTAAGTGGCCAGGGCCGCCCGGCCCTGCTCATCGAGCTCGAAGTCGTCGCACAGCAACGGGAGTTCGTTGTCGATGGCGTGCTGGAACTGCCGCAGCCGCGAGCGCATCAGGTCGTCCACGATGCGCAGGGCGGTCGGGTAGTCGCAGTCGAAGAAGTTCTGCACGACGAGGACGCCGTTGTGCAGCTCCCCCTCGTACTCGATCTCCTTCTGGTACGAGAAGACGTCGTTGAGCAGACTGGCGTAGTCGGCGGCGGCGTTCTCCAGGTCGCGCAGCGGCCCGCTCTCGTGGATCCCCGCCGGAAGCCGGTCGGCGTGCCGAAGGCGCGCCAGGCTCATCGTGAGGTCGGATCCGAAGGTGAGGCGGCGCATCTCGATGTAGTCGACGGGGTCGGGGATGCGGTGCTGGGCCTGGTTGTGGAGCTCCCAGAGCCAGCTCTCCAGCATGACGTCGACCGAGCGGCGGAACGCGGCGCGCGCCCCCGGTGGCATCGGGCCCGCGGTGCGCTCCCACAGGTCGGCCAGGGCGCGCTCCATGGGGGTGCGGGCCGTCAGGGCGCCGTCCTGCGGCCGGTCGACCGGCATGCACGCGCGGAGCCCCTCGGTGGCTGCCCGGGCGCCGGCCAGGTCGCGCGGGCGGCCGTACACCATCGGGTAGTAGTCGTCCCCGTACGTTCCCCACGTCAGCCACTCGGTGCTGAGTTCCAGCTCCTCCGGGGTCGCGTCGGGGTCGAGGCCGGCCGCGCACAGCGCGAACTCGTAGCCCGCCAGTTTCTCCGCGTCCCAGATGTCGTCGAGCAGGCCCATGCGGTCCGCCCACGCGATGGACTGTTCCCGTGCGCCGGCCATGTGCGGGCTCACCGTGAGGGGGTAGGGCACATCGAAGTCGGGCAGCAGCGACGGGCCGACCTTCTGCCCGGGTACGTACGTGAAGGTGCGCCTGCGGGCCTCGGCGGGGCGGCCGAACAGGGTGGTGACGTCCAGCGCCGAGGTGCCGAGCACGCCGGTGAGGCCTTCGCCGGGGGCAGGCCCGAGGGCGGCGTGCTCGTTCATGTAGCGGCTGGAGCGCATGTGCCACTCGTGGCCGCCAGACTGCCAGTCCTGGAGCCCCTTGACGTACGCCGCGACGGCCGCGCTCTGGTCCGGTGTGAGGCCCTTCTCGCCGCACAGGCCCGGCACTTCGGTGAGCGCGGTGTTCTCGAACTGCTGGAGCCGAGAGGTCAGCAGATCGTTGACGGCCTCGGCGGCCTCCTGTGTCGTACAGCCGAGGAAGGTCTCAAGTACCAGGACGCCATTGCTCAGTTCGCCCTCGTCCTCCACCTCGCGCTGGTAGGAGAAGAGGTCGTTGCGCAGGTGCACGGCGTCGGCGAAGGCGTCGGTGAGGACCCGCAGCGGGCGGGTGTGCGCGACGGACGCGGGGAGTTCGGCGTCGGCGGCGTACTCGATGAGCCCCGCCGACCACGGCGCCCCGCCCACCTTGCGACGCATCTCGATGTACTCGACGGGGTTGGCGACCCGGCCCTCGTTGATGTTGGCGAGTTCCCACAGCGACTCGTTGAGCAGGTTGCGGGTGCTGACGGCGAAGCGCTCGCGCCAGTCGGCCGTCATCGACGGCACGGTCCGCGCCCACAGGTCGGCGAGGCCCGCCTCGACCGGGTTGGTCGGCTCGGGGAACCCGTCGGCGAGGTCCATCGGCATGAACGCGGGCAACCGGTCGAGATAGGCCTTGCCGCCCTTGCGGTCCAGGGTCCGCTTGAACATGTCGAGGAAGTGGTCGTCGAAGAAGAACACCCACACGTACCAGTCGGTCACCAGCGCGAGCTGCTCCGCGTCGCAGTCCGGGTGCGTGTACGAGCAGAGCAGGGCGTAGTCGTGCGCGTCGAGGTCGGCGAGCTCCCAGACGCCGGAGCCCTCCAGCATGCCCATCTGCCGGGCCCAGGCACGGGAATGGGTCCTCGCGGACTCCAGATGGGGGTTGAGCCGGGCCGGATACGGCAGATAGAAGTCCGGCAGGACAAAAGGCTGGCTCACTGCGGTCGCCCCTCATGGTGCACACGTGTCGACGGTCGTCCGACCCGAACTACCCCTGTGGGTCAGGGACATTCGGGACGGGTGCGCCTGTCATGCGAAAGCGTGAGGCCCTTCGAACAGGGGGGTGGGCGGGGCAGGGGCGGTGTAGCGCGGCGGTGTGGGGGGCGGGCGCCGGGTGGCCCCCTGGGTCGCGCCCCCCGTTCACGCCTGAAGGGGGCGCGGGGAACTGCGCGGGGAGGCCCGCCACGCGTACCGGGGGTCGCGCCGCCCCCTACCTCCTCCGGGTTCCGAAGATCGACCGCGAGATCTCCCGCCCCAGCTGCGTCCCCACAGACCGCGCCAGCGAGCGGAAGATCCCGCTCCCGACCACCTGCTCCGCCAGCGACTCATCCTGTTTCGCGGGGCGGGCGGGGGCGGAGCCCCGTGCGGGGGGTGGCGGGTTCAGGGCGGCCGTCACCGCCTCCGCCTCTCTCGCCCGTTCTGCCTCCGTCAGCTTCTCGAACGCCGACTCGCGGTCCACCGGCTCCGCGTAACGCCCGTACAGGGGCGAGGACTTGACCGCCGTGTCGAGTGCGTCCGCGTCGATCGGACGCATCAGGGACTGCGGCGCCCGCAACCGCGTCGCCGCGACCGGGGTCGGTGCGCCGTTCTCGCTCAGGACGGTGATGACGGCCTCGCCCGTGCCGAGCCCGGTCAGGAGCTCCTCCAGGTCGTAGGGCGACTTGGGGAACGTCTGTACCGTCGCCTTCAGCGCCTTCGCGTCGTCCGGCGTGAACGCCCTGAGCGCGTGCTGGACGCGGTTGCCGAGCTGGGCGAGGACATCGCCGGGTACGTCTTTCGGGGTCTGGGTCACGAAGAAGATGCCGACGCCCTTGGAGCGGATCAGCCGCACCGTCTGCGTGATCGACTGCAGGAACGCCTTCGACGCCCCGGTGAAGAGCAGATGCGCCTCGTCGAAGAAGAAGACGAGTTTGGGCCGGTCCACGTCCCCTACCTCGGGAAGCTTCTGGAAGAGGTCGGCCAGGAGCCACATCAGGAAGGTGGAGAAGAGCTGGGGTTTGTCCTGGACGGCGGGGAGTTCGAGGACCGACACCAGGCCCCGGCCGCTCCCGTCCGGCGCGAGACGCAACAGTTCGCTCGTGTCGAACTCCGGTTCCCCGAAGAAGGATTGCGCCCCCTGCTGCTCGAACGCCGTCAGGGCCCGAAGGATCACCCCGGCGGTCGCCGTGGACAGGCCACCGATCCCCTTCAGCTCCGCCTTCCCGATGTCGGAAACCAGGAACCCCACCACCGCCCTGAGGTCCTTCAGGTCGTACAGCTCCAGGCCCTTGGAGTCGGCGTAATGGAAGATCAGGCCGAGCGACTGCTCTTGCGTCTGGTTGAGCTGCAGCACCTTCGACAGGAGTACGGGGCCGAAACTGGTGACCGTCGCGCGCAGCGGGATGCCGGGGCCGATGCCGCCGAGGCCGTAGAACTCGCAGGGGAACCCGGCCGCTCGCCACTCCTGGCCGACCTGCGCGGACCGCTCGGCGACCCGGCCGCCGGGCTCGCCCGGCGCGGAGATCCCCGACACGTCGCCCTTCACGTCGGCGAGGAACACCGGCACGCCGTTGGCGGAGAGCTGCTCGGCGATCAGCTGGAGGGTCTTGGTCTTGCCGGTGCCGGTGGCACCGGCGACCAGACCGTGCCGGTTGAGCATAGCGAGGGGGATGCGGATGGGCACGTCCGGCAGACACGCCCCGTTCCAGAGCAGTGCGCCCAGTTCGAGGGCGGGGCCCGTGAAGCCGTACCCGGCGGCGATCGCGGCAACGGCTTCGGCGTCGACGCCCTCCGGCAGCAGCGGGGAAGCCTGCGGTGGCAGCGGGGAAGCCTGCGGCGACGCGGCGGCCCCATCCGCTCCAAAGGCGGGCGACGCGGGGGCCCCATCCGCTCCGGAGGCGGGCGATGCGGGGGCCCCATCCGCTCCGGAGGCCGACGGCACCGGCGCGTCCGGGGTGGCGGGGGGCGCGGGTGACGGGGTGGGCGCCGGGGCGGTATCCCGCGCTCCGGTTTCGTCCGGCTGCTCGTCGCCGGTGGGCGCGGGCGCGGCCGCCGTCCGGTCGCTGTCGGTCATGACGGGCCCCCTGCGTCGGGTTTCCTGCGTTTTGCCCAGGATTGCACTCGTCCACCATGGCTGCGCCCGGAGCCGCTCGCCCGGTAGGCTTTCCGTGTGATCTTCAAGCGCATCGGAAGCGGGCGGCCCTACCCCGACCACGGCCGGGAAAGCACCCGGCAGTGGGCGGACGTCGCGCCGCGCCCGGTCCGGCTCGATCAGCTCGTGACCACCAAGGGCCAGCTCGACCTGGAGACCCTCCTCGCCGAGGACTCCACGTTCTACGGCGACCTGTTCGCGCACGTCGTGAAGTGGCAGGGCGACCTCTACCTGGAGGACGGGCTGCACCGGGCAGTACGGGCGGCGCTCCAGCAGCGCCAGGTTCTGCATGCACGCGTACTCGAAATGGACTGACTCCGACAGCCGGATGAGCCTTTCGGACCCTTTGCGGCGCATACGGGCGCACACGCGCGCCGAGCGTTGATCATTTAGTAGGCATCGCCACGGGTCGGCACTACCCTGCGCCTATGAGCATGCTCACTCCCCCCGGCATGGGCGGAAAGTACCGCATCAAGGGTGACGCGTACCCGCGGATGCGCCGCCCCCGCAAGCGCGGCCGGCTGGTCCTCGCGCTGGTCGGCGCGATCGTGGCCCTCGGCCTGATCGGCTGGGGAACAGTCCAGCTCATCGACGTGTTCGGCGGCGGCGGCAAGACCAAGGCCGCCGCCCACAAGAAGGGCTGCCCCGCGCCCGTCGCGTCGGGCAAACCGGTCGCCGCACCGCAGGCCCTGCCGAAGCCCGGCCAGATCACCGTCAACGTCTACAACGCGACCCCGCGCGGCGGCCTCGCCAAGTCGGTCGCCGACGAGCTGAAGAAGCGCGGCTTCGCGATCGGCAAGGTCGGCAACGCGCCCGAGGAGTACGACAAGAAGGTCCCCGGCAACGGGGTGCTGCTCGGCGCGCCCACGGCGACCCGCGGCCCGTTCTCCGTACTCGGTACGCAGCTCAAGGGCGCGGCGCAGAAGACCGACACGCGTGAGACGCAGGACGTCGACCTGATCATCGGCACCACGTTCGCGGCGCTGAACACGCAGAAGGACGCGGACACGGCCCTGGCCGCCCTGGCCAAGCCCGCACCCGCGCCCTCCGGGAAGTGCTGAGAGCGGCCCGCTGCGGAGAGCGCCCCGCGCGGGGCGCTCGCCGAGCCGGGGCCGCACCGGCCCCGCCCGAGTTCGCCGATCGGTGGACTCGTACCCGCTAGTCGGCGGTCCCGTACATCCGGTCGCCCGCGTCGCCCAGACCCGGCACGATGTAGCCGTGCTCGTTGAGGCGCTCGTCGACCGAGGCGGTCACGACCGTCACCGGCGTGCCCGCGAGCTCGCGTTCCATGACCTCGACGCCCTCGGGCGCGGCGAGCAGCACCACGGCCGTCACGTCGTCGGCGCCGCGCTTGATCAGCTCGCGGATGGCCGCGACGAGCGTGCCGCCGGTCGCCAGCATCGGGTCGAGCACGTACACCTGACGGCCGGAGAGGTCCTCGGGCATCCGGCTCGCGTACGTGGAGGCCTCCAGGGTCTCCTCGTTGCGGATCATCCCGAGGAATCCCACCTCGGCGGTGGGCAGCAGCCGCACCATGCCGTCGAGCATGCCGAGGCCTGCGCGCAGGATCGGCACGACCAGGGGGCGCGGGTACGAGAGCTTCACGCCCGTCGTCGGCGTCACCGGCGTCTCGATGTCCACCTGCTCGGTGCGCACGTCCCGGGTGGCCTCGTAGGCGAGCAGGGTGACCAGCTCGTCGGCGAGCCGCCGGAAGGTCGGGGAGTCGGTGCGCTTGTCGCGCAGCGTGGTGAGCTTGTGCGCCACGAGAGGGTGGTCGACGACATGGATCCGCATGACGTCCACAGTAGCCGGGGCACAAGGGCACCGCGTCCCATCCGTCCTCGGTCCGAGCTGGCGTCAATCGACCGAACGGGGGGAAGGTGGAGAGGCAGGAACCGAACCCGGGCGGTGTGACCCAATGCCGGACGAGCACGACCCCCAGCAACGACGTGAGCGTCAGCCACAACCGGAGAGCGACGCGGAGCGCAGGCGGCGACGCGCCCACTTCCTGCGCGAACTGCACGAGGCGAAGGCCCTGCGCGACCGGGTCCAGCCCCGGCGCGCCCGCGCGGCCCGTATGCGCCAGGCCATGCGCATGCGAACCTTCCGCTGGTGACCCGCGATACCGGTGCTTCGACGGCCCCGTGAACCACGGCCACCGGGAGCCCCGGGCGGGGTGGCCGGAACCCGTGATCACGACGTGTCGGAACCCGTGATCACGGCGACCGGGAAAACCCAACCGCGGAAGAACTCTCGCAACCGCGGTGTTTTCTGCCACGATTCCGAAGGAAGCCACAGCCGGGGGGACCCCCAACCGGCATGTCTATGACCAGTGGGAGAGTCACGGTGTACTTCGCCGCACTGCTCGCGCGCACCGAAGACGGGTGGGAAGCGAGCGACACAGAGCTCGACGATGTGGAGACGCTGTCCGACCTGGCCGACCTGGCCAGGGAAGCAGCAGCGGACGGGGCCGACGACACGGTGCTCGTCTTCATCGAGCAGGAGGACGCCTGGTTCGGCGTCGTCCGCGTCGACGGCGAGGAGGACCCTCGTGTCTTCGTCTCCAACGCCGCCGTCGCCGCCCGCTCCTCGTACGGGGCCATGCTCACCGACGAACTGCTCGGCCACGACCAGGACGACGAGGAGGACGAGCTGGACACCCTTGACCTCGACGGCACGGAGGACGGATACGAAGACGAAGCGGCCGAACCGGACGACGTGGCGGACGCCGTGGACGGACCGGACGGCCCTGACGGTTCGTCGGACGGCGCCGCCCCGGCAGGACCGCTCGGCGAGAGCGCGATCCTCGCCGACCTCGGAGTGAGCGAGCGCCGCCTCCTGGCACTCGACGGCGACGCCCTCGTGACGATCGCGGACGCGCTGGGCGCGGCCGAGGTCCTGGAGGCCGTCCGCTAGTGCCCGACCCGCACGATCCCGTACGCGAACGGTGGGCGGAGCCGATGCGCTCCGCCCTGGCCGGGGCGGCCCGGGCCGAGTCGGCCGGCGACGTGCCGGTCGGCGCGGTCGTGCTCGCCCCGGACGGCACGTTCCTCGCGGCGGGCCACAACGAACGCGAGGCGGCGGGCGATCCGACCGCGCACGCCGAAGTCCTCGCCATCCGGCGCGCGGCCCTCAAGTGGGGCGAGTGGCGGCTGACCGGCTGCACGCTCGTCGTCACCCTGGAGCCGTGCGTGATGTGCGCGGGCGCCATCGTGCAGTCCCGGCTCGACCGGGTCGTGTACGGCGCCCGCGACGACAAGGCCGGCGCGGCCGGCTCCCTGTGGGACCTCGTACGCGACCAACGGCTCAACCACCGCCCCGAGGTCGTCCGCGGAGTCCTGGAAGAGGAGTGTTCGGCGCAGCTCACGGCGTTCTTCCGGCAGCGGTGATCCAGCTCTCCCCGAACCGATTTCAAACCACGGCCCACCTTGGGCTAAGCTCTCTCTCGGTAGCGTGTCCGAGCGGCCGAAGGAGCTCGCCTCGAAAGCGAGTGTGGGGAAACTCACCGAGGGTTCAAATCCCTCCGCTACCGCAGGTAGACGAAGGGCCCGGTTCATCTGAACCGGGCCCTTCGTGCTGGTCCGTCTCAGTTTCCGTCTCAGTTGGGGCGTGAGGCGGCGCCATTGCCCTGCAATGACTCGCTCACAGCATCGAGGGCCGCCGTCATGCTGCGCGGGGCGGGGCCAGGCGGGCTGCGGGTGCCGGCGCCAGCCATCGACTGGTGTTCGTCGACCGACTTGTGGCCACGCTGATCCATCTGCGGCACGACCTGCCGCACTCAGTGCTGGGGCTGCTGTTCGGTGTCGACCGTTCCACCGTCACCCGAGCGATCGCAGAAGTACGCACGCTCCTGGCCGAACGGGGGTACGCGGTCCCCGACCACCCCGGCCTGCGTCTTCGGACGCTCACAGACGTGTTCGCCTACGCCCAGGCCGAGGGCATCGAGCTGCGGCTGGACGCCACCGAGATCCAGGTCCGCAGGCCACCGCCCAGCCGCGGCGGCCGACGCGCGTTCGTCTCCGGCAAAAAGAAGCAGAACACCATGAAGGCCACCGTCATTGCTGACTGGCGAGGCCGCACATGATGGGCTGATGCCCTGCGGCCTGGACGTATGCACGACGCCACGGCTGCCCGCAACGAAGGCATCGACATCTGCTTCCAGCAATTCCCCGAACGTCGAAGTCCCCCTGGGCAACGGCTACCTCGGCCTCAGCCGCGACCACCGCGGACAAGCGATCACACCACCCAGAAAACCGCGCCCAGGAGCACTGCCCGGCAGAGTCGAACAGTGGGAACGCGACCGCCACGACCACTCATCCGACCGCATCACCGTCGAACACGCCCTCGCCGACCACAAACGCTGGAACAACTGACCCACTGGACCCACCGACGCGACCGCCTGCCCGACACCTACCGCGCCATCGCCGGCCTCGTCTCCGACCGCACCGCCACCATCTGAAGACCGCCGTCAGCAAGGCCAACACACCTCACCGCTATCACGCACCAACTCGTAAGGGCTCGCAGAGAATCAACGTGTTGCGTCGCGTGATTCGGCTCGTTGGTCTGGTATGGGCATCCCGGACGATGTTTGCCGTCAACTCGCTGTGAGGTTCCGGGTGTTGTTCCCGCATCTGGACGAGCGGCAGCGGCGGCTGCTGATGGGGGCCGAGGCCCGGGTTCTGGGACGGTGGTGTCCGCGCGGTCGCAAGGGCGGCCCAGGCAAGCGAGACGACGGTCCGCAAGGGTGTGGACGAGTTGGAGGCCGGCGAAGGCCCGTTGGGCCGGGTGCGGAAGCCAGGCGGTGGACGGAAGAAGGCCGTGGAGCTTGATCCAGGGCTGCGGCCCCCGCGCTGCTGGCGCTGGTGGAACCAGACGAGCGGGGCGATCCGATGTCGCCGCTGCGCTGGACGGTGAAGTCGACCAGGAACCTTGCGGCCGAACTCACCCACCAGGGGCACAGGGTGAGCGCGGACACGGTCGGAGACCTGCTGCGCCAGGAGGGCTTCAGCCTCCAGGCCGGCTCCAAGACCATCGAGGGCAAGCAGCACCCGGACCGTGACGCCCAGTTCCACTACATCAACGAGCAGGCCAGACAGCACATGGGCGTCGGCCGGCCGGTGATCAGCGTGGACACGAAGAAGAAGGAACTCGTCGGCGACTACAAGAACGCCGGGCGTCAGTGGCGGCCCGAGGGCGAGCCGGTACTGGTCAAGGCGCACGACTTCCTGGGCCGGCAGGGACCGGGCAAGGCGATCCCGTACGGGATCTATGACATCGCCGCGAACACAGGTTGGGTCAGCGTCGGCACTGACCACGACACCTCCGCGTTCGCTGTCGCCTCCATCCGACGCTGGTGGCAGGCCCGAGGCCGGCACGACTACCCGGCCGCCGCCCGTCTGCTGATCACTGCGGACGCGGGCGGATCCAACGGTTACCGCACCCGCGCCTGGAAGACTCACCTCGCAGCCCTGGCCACCGAGACCGGCCTGGACATAACGGTCTGCCACATGCCGCCGGGCACCTCGAAGTGGAACAAGATCGAGCACCGGCTGTTCTCCCACACCTCCATGAACTGGCGCGGCCGCCCGCTGACCAGCCACGACGTCATCGTGAACAGCATCGCGGCGACCACCACCCGCACCGGGCTGAAAGTCCACGCCGAACTCGACCATGGCACCTACGACACAGGCATCAAGGTCACCGACAGCGACATTGACGCCCTGCCCATGCACCGGCACCGCTTCCACGGCGACTGGAACTACACCCTCCATCCACGACCCCGCGACACCGCCAAGAACCCGCGGCTGGCCGGCGATCCGTCCCCGCAGCACCGCACCTGGCATCTGCGACATCCGGAGCTGACCGGCATGCCCGAACCGGAACTGGACGAACTCCTCGGCCAACTCGCCCCGACACTCGATGAGTTACGTGAGCAAAAACGGCTACAGCAACGAGGAGGAGAGCGCGTCCGAACTCGCGGCGCCGGGGCGAAGGACAAGCTCACCGCCACCGACAGAGTCCTGGCCACCGTGCTCTACCTCCGCAAACTCGGCACCCAAGACCTGCTTGCCCAGCTCTTCGGGGGTCAACGGCAGCACCCTCACCAGGGCCGTTCACCAAATCCAGCCCCTTCTGGCCGAGCACGGCTACACCATTCCACCCTCGACAGCCGGGTTCCGCACACCCGCTGACGTCACCGCGTTCCTCTCGAACAGCGGCCCCACAAAGATCAAATCAACACGTTGATTCTCTGCCAGCCCTTAACAAGCCGGTCCGGCATTCGACGCGGTTCCTCTTCTTGTACATCTCGCGGTCGAATGCGGACGGGCGGCCTCCGTCCGAGCCCCTGCGCAGGCGGTGGCTGGCCTGGTCACGCTTCTCCGGGATGGTGTGCGGGATCTGTCGGCGGCGACGCCACGGCCCAGCATGGGCGGCCCACAGCCGGAGCCTTACTCGGGCGATTAGACGCGTGCTTTCTGGGCCGGTACGCCGGCATGGGCTCGACGTGCCTCCACGTCTGGCCCGAATTTGGGGCGGGGGTGGGCGCTGTCCCTGATGTGGTCCAGCGCGGCAAGCAGGGCGATAAGGGGTTCGCCAGCGTATTCCAGTTTGACCACTCGTCCAGATTGTTCGAGGTATACGGCAGGCGGGAGAGCGGCGGTGCCACCGTGGCTGGCGGAGTACATCATCCAGGTTCCCAGGCGTCGCAGCAGAGGCGTTTTAATTTGAGGCACTTCAGTTCAACGACGCTTCTCTGCAGAAGGATTGGACCATTCGGGGGCCCGGGCAGAATGCGTACCCACCTTCGCGGCGACCGGAGGGGCCAATCGAGTGGCGATCGGATCGGAGCGGAGCCGAACAGGCTCTAGGGCGTTAAGTGCGGTATGGAACCTAGGCAATTGTGGGAACGCCATGCGGTGCTTGCGAGGGCATTTTGTATGAGCGACGATCATGTGCGGGAAACTCAGGTGTCGCTGGATGAAGCGCAGGCCAACCGGAGCCAGACGCTGGCAGCGTTCGCCGTCACTGTGGGCAGTGACGGGGTGGTGGCGGGACTGCTCGGGCTGCATGAACGGGAGGTGCGGCAGGCCCGGCGCTCCGTGGGTAAGGACAACGCGCGGAGCGTTGCCGATTCGCTTCTCGTTCCCCCGCCGCGCCAGCAGGACGAACCTGTTCCAGAGGCGTATGACGCATTCGAACCGCCGGCCGCGGGACAGACCTATGCCCCGCCGTCGGCGGGGCCGAGTCCGCAAGGGCAGGCTTATGGTCGGGTTCCGCCTGCTCAGGGGCAGGCCGTTCAGGCCGCACCGGCACAGGGTCAGCCCTCTCAGAATCAACCGCAGCCTGCGGTTGCGCAGGAGCCGTACGATTATCCAACGACGCCGCCTGTCAGGCCGCCCGCGTCCGCCTATCCGGCGGCGGGTGGACAGCAGTGGACGGCCGCACTGGATGCACTGCTGGTCAACAGCTGGCAGCAGGGTCTCGACCTGACCGTTCTGGCGAGTCAGTTTGGGCTGGAGCTGGTGCAGTTGGTGTCCCGCGTGCAGCAGCTGTCCGCCGAGGGACGGATGAGCGAGCAACAGGCCCGGGAGTCGGGCCGTCACCGCCGCTCCCGGGGCCAGGCCGCACCGGCGGATGATTCTGGATACGACGAGAACTCATCCGAGCACTGCAGGTACCCGTCCTCTGGCGTCGGTGCCGTACCGCCCCCGCCTCTAGCAGGCCACCCAGGGGCCTGGACGCAGGAATACTACGAGCCGTATGTTCCAACCGATGCCCCGACCGCCGCTTACAACTGGGACGGGATCCTCAACCATTGGCAAATGGCCTCGCCAGGTCCGCAGTAGGTTCGTGCATGGTGGCTGGCCCGACGGTACGCGCCCATATGGCTAGCCACCGCCGTAGGCCAGCCAGGCTTGGGCGCGCTGCCCGGGGCCGACCGAAAGCTCCATCATCTAAGCATTAATGCGCCTGGACAGTTCCCCCAATTCGACGTTGAGTCGCATAAGTCTCATAAAGAAACGTTATTTCACGCCGCAGCCTAGCGGGGTTGGCTCCGCCCCCGTGCGCGTAATGCGTGAGGCGCCCCCTTGCGCGCCTCTATTGCGCCCCTGCTATTCGACGTAACATCCCATGCAAAAACGTTATTCCATTTCCATGACAGGGCCGTAAGCCCGCTTCGCTCGTTCCTTCAAACGTCCAATATGTGCAAACCCAGGACTTCTGGAGTGAAATCGCTATGGCTGTAAGCTGGGCGAGACGTATCGCCGTCATCGAACCCGCCCCCAGAACAGTGCGGTACGCCAGGTATCTCGCTCCCCACTGGAAAGGACTGACCCGGCTGGAGAGCGATAATTGTATTGGCCTCCTTCCTGCGGTGCTGCTCTTCACTATGGCCGCCCTGACTCTTTTCGGCGCGGGCGGCGCCGGCCTCGCGTGGCTGGCCGACGCCTTGACCGGGCACCGCCGACTCCCGTACCTGTGGCTGGCGTTCGACGCCCTTGCCGGTACATCACTGGCCCTGTCGTACTGGCTTGTCAGCCGCCACGCCCTGCGCTTCTACGAGGTGGAACCTTCCGTATCGCCCACCTGGCGGCTCGTCACCATCGCCAACACCGCATGGCGGTGCCTCCCCGCCTACCATCGCGACGCCCAAAAGCCACGGCTGCGGGCCATCAACACCGCCGCCCGCCTGCTGCTCACCGACCCAGACGACTCCCACACCCGCCGCGTTCTCACCGAACACGCTGATGCCCTACGCCACCTTGCCACCACCGTGCTCCATGAGACACAACAGGACCAGCCGGACACCGACAGCCCAGCCCTCCCCTTCGCACGCTCGGCGCGACTGAAGGCAGGCCAGCCCGCGCCCGCACGCGCGCAATAGCCGCACTCGCCACGGCTACCCGTCGGGCCAGCGTTTACGGCCAGCCCCCATGCTGCCCTTCCGCGACGCCGCGGTCCCCAAGGATGGGCGCGCCGGCGCACAGCCCGGTGCGACGTGCATGTCGGGCACTTGGGTCCCGGGGCCTGGTGCCGCTGCGGTAGCGGTGCGACACGCCGGTGACGTAAGCCATCCAGGAGTCAAGGCACGCCCGATGTGCTGGGGGCGCGCCCGCAGCCCAAGGCCGCCATGACAGGGGCCGCGGGCGCACCAGACCTCCCTGCCCTGGCCGGTTTCGCCTTAGGGCTGGCAGAGAATCAACGTGTTGATTTGATCTTTGTGGGACCGCTGTTCGAGAGGAACGCGGTGACGTCAGCGGGTGTGCGGAACCCGGCTGTCGAGGGTGGAATGGTGTTGCCGTGCTCGGCCAGAAGGGGCTGGATTTGGTGAACGGCCCTGGTGAGGGTGCTGCCGTTGACCCCGAAGAGCTGGGCAAGCAGGTCTTGGGTGCCGAGTTTGCGGAGGTAGAGCACGGTGGCCAGGGCGAAGTTGCAGAGCCGCATCAACAGGTCGATGCCCCTGCCATTTGTGTCTTTCACCGGCAGGGGCAGTTCGCCGGTGAGCTGGGTGCGCCGCCAGCACACCTCACGCGGGTCGGGAACGGTGATCTCCCACCCGGTGGGGTGGATGCGGACCGACTGTCCGTCGCTGCGACCCAAGTCCAGCCGCGTCGCCCCGTCAAAGCCCGGGGCAACGCGGATGTGCACGGGCTGGGTGTCTTCGGACAGTGCGAGTGCTTCGATCAAGTCCAATGCCTCCTTGAGAGCGGCTCCGTTGAATACGCCGCACCCGTCCTTGAACAACCCCACCATGAGTTCCTGGCGGTGGCTCCCGGTCGTGCCCTGAGCGGATAGGTCGGGCGACAGGGTGGCCGTTCTTCTGGGCGTAGACGGTTCCGTCAGGCGTACGGAAGTACCGGAAGTGGCTCTGTGCGTAGTCGGTGATGATCTGCCGGGCCGGAGTCTTTTCGTCCTCGGACATGGCTACATCCCCAGTGCGGCGCGGGCGTTGGCCCACGCGTCCGCACAGTGCCGGCCCGATTCGCCCACGGTCTGAGCGGCGGCGAACAGGCGGTCTGTGTGGGCGTCGGTGAGGCAACCGCACCGGCCGTGTGTGGAGAGCACGGCCAGGAACGTGGCGTACACGGCTGCGTGAATGCCGCTGGACGCCTCGCTGATGCGCTGCACGGTCATGGTGATGCCGCGTTCCAGGAACGCTGGCGTGCGGTGAGGGTTCAAATCCCTCCGCTACCGCTTTCACACCCTCCTGATCTGCGGAAACGCAGTCAGGGGGGTGTTTTGCGTGCGTCGGGAACGGCCCCCGAGCCTCTTCGCCGGCGTACGGCACGCAATCCTCTTCGTCGGCGTACGGCACCCGACGCGAGGAAGCCCCGGCCGCTGGGCGACCGGGGCTTCGACGTTCGGGCGGGGGGAGCGGCATCGGGGGGACAAGCCGCTCCCCCCGATGAGAACAGGACCTGCAAGCCCGCGCCGCAGTCAGGGGGGAAGCTTGCGGCGCGGACCCCGCAGTGAGGTCCTGTTCCTCGCCCACCGCATTCCTGCCAGATGTGGTGGGCTCAAGAACCATCCTGCCCTCCCGTCACGTCCGTACCGTCGGGCAAAGGGCCTCGATCGCGGGGTCCTTGGTCCTTAAAGGCCGGGTGAGTACGGGCGGAGCTGCAGTTAGACTCACCCGACCGCACAGGGGCGGCGCCGGGGAGGGGTCGGGCACAGTGGACATCAAGAAGGTCCTGCTCTACATAGCCGTGGTCTTCGTGCTTTACACGATCATCACGTCGCCCGTGCAGGCCGCCGGAATGGTCCAGACCGGGTTCGAGGGCATATCGAGCGCGGCCAAGGGTGTCGGCGAGTTCATGACGAACCTGATTCGCTGAGCCGGCGGAGCCCCTGGGCCGGTGTGGTCCGTTGCGGTCCCTCGCGGTCCGTTGCAGTCCCTCGTGTTCCGTTGCGGTCCGTCATGGCCGTCATGGCCGCCGCAGGCCACATACCTGGTTCCGTACGGCGCGAGCCGTGCCGTATGCCCTGAGTCATGTCATAGGAGAGAGTCATGATCCGCCACCTGGTCCTGTTCAAGCTCAACGAAGGCGTGGAGCGCGACGACGAGCGTGTGGTCGCCGGTGTGAAGGCCTTCCAGGAGCTCGACGGGCTCGTTCCCGAGATCGAGTTCTGGGAGTGCGCCTGGAACATCACCGACCGGCCCATCGCGTACGACTTCGCCATCAACTCCGCCGTGGCGGACGCGGACGCCCTCAAGCGCTACATCGAGCACCCCGCGCACCAGGCGGCGGCCGGCCAGTGGCGCGAGTTCGCCACCTGGGTGATCGCCGACTACCCGTTCTGATCGTCTGATCCGACGTCTGATCCGACGGCGGCGTTCTCACGTCGGCCCGCGGTAATCGGCCGCGCGGTTGTCGGCCCCGCGGTTCTCGCGGCGAGCCCGCTACCGGGGCACGCGTACGGAGAACTCGTTGCCGTCGGGGTCGAGCAGCAGGGCCCGTCCGCCCTCGCTCTCGGCCGCACCGCCACCTTCGCCGTTCCCCGCGCCGTCGCCGTCGCCCTCGCCCTCGTCCTCGCCCCAGCCCGTGCGCGTCGCACCGAGCGAGACGAGACGTTCGATCTCCCTGTCCGCGGCGGCCGCATCGGCCCCTGCGGGGAGCGCGAGCTCCAAGTACAGCCGGTTCGGGCCCGACTTCGGCGCCACCGGTGGACCGCCCCAGGTGATCTTCGTGCCGCCTTCCGGCGACTGGATCGCGGTCTCCTGATCCTGGTCCCACACCAGCGGCCACCCCAGCGCCTCGCTCCAGAAGTAACCGACCTCCCGCGTGCCGTCGCACGCCAGGGCTCCGACGAAGCCGGTGTCGGCGAGGAAGCGGTTGCCGGCCGCGATGACGCAGAACTCGTTGCCGTCCGGGTCGGCGAGCACCACGTGGCCCTCTTCCGGGAGTTGACCGACGTCGATGTGGCGCGCACCCGCCGCGAGCGCCCTGTCCACCGTCCGGCGCTGCTGCTCCGGCGACTCGCTCGTAAGGTCGAAGTGGGCGCGGTTCTGGCCGGTCTTCGGCTCGTGACCGGCCGGCAGGAATCGCAGGCGGAACCCCGCGCCGTCGGGGGGCCGGACCGTGACGGCGCCGCCGGGGCCGCCGACCGCCTCCCGGTCGAGCAGCCCGGCCCAGAACCCGGCGAGGCGCGACGGCTCGGGCGTGCGGAAACAAAGCGCGAACAGCTCGCTGGTCATACCCGTCACACCCATCACACCCGCCATCTGCTCAGCGCGATCGCAGCGTAGGGCGGTCGTACGCCACCCGCACCCGGGTTTCCGCCCGGGCGGGGACCATGCGCGGAGCAAGGACACGGCCACCCGTTCGGCACAGCGGGCTGGAGAACGGCGGGGGCTGCCGTGGCGCCAGGACCGGGACATCACCCCGCCGCCGCCCGGTGTCACCCCCGGCCCCGCGGTGCCCCTGCGGGGACTGGGCCATCACCCTCCAGGCGGGGCCATCTGCCCCAACTTGCCCTCAACACGTGGTTATACGGTGCTTGCACACAGTGGACATGTCTTGTGATGCTATGACCGCTTTTGACGGATGAGTTGACCGAGGATCGAGATCCCAAACCAAGGACTAAGGGGTGGCGTGACCGTGCCGGCCAGTACTACGCCTCAAGTGCCGCCCCAGAACGAGCCCCAGGACGCCCCCGACGTGCCCGCCCAGGACTCGGAGGGCCCCAGAGGACCCGTCAGAACCGCCTCCACCAGGGGCGCCGACACCCGTGCCCTCACCCAGGTGCTGTTCGGCCAGCTGAAGAACCTCGAACCGGGTACGCCCGAGCACGGCCGCGTACGCGGGGCGCTGATCGAGGCGAACCTGCCGCTGGTGCGGTACGCGGCCGCCAGGTTCCGCTCGCGCAACGAGCCCATGGAGGACGTCGTCCAGGTCGGCACGATCGGGCTGATCAACGCGATCGACCGGTTCGACCCGGACCGCGGCGTGCAGTTCCCCACCTTCGCGATGCCCACCGTCGTCGGCGAGATCAAGCGGTACTTCCGCGACAACGTCCGCACCGTGCACGTACCGCGCCGGCTGCACGAGCTGTGGGTGCAGGTGAACGGCGCCACCGAGGACCTGACGACCCTGCACGGCCGCTCGCCGACGACGGGCGAGATCGCCGAGCGGCTCAGGATCGGCGAGGACGAGGTGCTCGCCTGCATCGAGGCGGGCCGCTCCTACCACGCGACCTCCCTGGAGGCCGCCCAGGAGGGCGACGGGTTGCCCGGCCTGCTCGACCGGCTCGGTTACGAGGACCCCGCGCTCGCCGGCGTCGAACACCGCGACCTGGTCCGCCATCTCCTTGTGCAGCTGCCCGAACGCGAACAGCGGATCCTCATGCTCCGCTACTACAGCAACCTGACGCAGTCCCAGATCAGTCAGGAACTGGGCGTCTCACAGATGCACGTGTCAAGGCTTTTGGCCAGGAGCTTCGCCCGACTGCGATCCGCAAATCGAATCGAGGCGTGACCGGATCGAGTGATCCGGGTCCCTGACACCTCCAGGGAAAAATTTTCGCCAGGAAAGTGCCGCACCCCCTGCATCCTGCGGGTACTCCCAAGCGCCTTGTCGACATGTCACTACAGCGTGTTGCCGACATGTGACATTCTGCTGAAACCGCGTTTGCCGCAGCCCCCCGTCCGGTATTCAGGTGGAGGCTGCTTCCTCCGATGGTCGTGGCCCAACGCGACCGTCCGCGACCGCCGCAACTTCCAGGGGGTTGGCATGTCCGTAGAACTGGGCAGCTCGAAGGTGCTCACGCTCACCAAGAGCGCACCGGCACCCGCCGTGCACCGACACGCCGCAAACACCGCAGCCATCGACACCCGCACGCTGTCCCGCTCCCTGTTCCTGCGCCTGGCCACGCTGGACACCGACAGTCCGGAGCGGACCTACGTACGCGACACCCTCATCGAGCTCAACCTGCCGCTCGTGCGGTACGCGGCGGCCAGGTTCCGCAGCCGCAACGAGCCGATGGAGGACATCGTCCAGGTCGGCACGATCGGCCTGATCAAGGCGATCGACCGGTTCGACTGCGAACGGGGCGTGGAATTCCCCACGTTCGCGATGCCCACGGTCGTCGGTGAGATCAAGCGGTTCTTCCGCGACACGTCGTGGTCGGTGCGGGTGCCGCGCCGCCTCCAGGAGCTGCGGCTCGCCCTCACCAAGGCGAGCGACGAGCTCGCCCAGAAGCTCGACCGCTCGCCCACCGTGCCCGAACTGGCCGCGGTTCTCGGCGTGTCCGAGGAGG
The DNA here is from genome assembly GCF_040651795.1 of Streptomyces sp. NPDC048361. Lineage (NCBI taxonomy): Bacteria > Bacillati > Actinomycetota > Actinomycetes > Kitasatosporales > Streptomycetaceae > Streptomyces > Streptomyces sp. NPDC048361. The sequence continues at coordinate 186,435 of NZ_JBEZKW010000003.1, read as the reverse complement.
ACGTGGTCGACGGGCTCGCGGTCGGCAACGCCTACACCGCCTCCTCGCTCGACTCGCCCACCACCGAGGACGACGGCGGCGAGGGTTCGCTCGCGGACCGGCTCGGCTACGAGGACACGGCGCTCGAAGGCGTCGAGTACCGCGAGTCGCTGAAGCCGCTGCTGGCCAAACTCCCGCCCAGGGAGCGGCAGATCATCATGCTCCGCTTCTTCGCGAACATGACGCAGTCGCAGATCGGCGAGGAGGTCGGCATCTCGCAGATGCACGTCTCACGCCTCCTGACGCGCACGCTCGCCCAGCTCCGCGAGGGCCTGATCTCCGACTGACCCGCCTCGCGTATCCGACTGACCCGCCTCGCGTCTCCGACCGACTCACCTCGCGTATCCGGCCGACGCATCTCGCGCGCCTCTCAACCAGGGGCGCGCGCTCTAGTTAATTGACGCATCGTCAGCCACACTGGCGCGATGCGACGACGTGCTGTGCTGATCGGCGTCTCGGCGACGGTGGTACTGGGCCTGGGCCTGGGCCTGGGCGGCACGCTTGCGGCGTGCACGGGCGGCGGCTCCGGAACGGGGTACGTGGCGGTGGGCGCGGCCGGCACCGGCCCCTCGGGCCCTGGCCACGCGGTGCCTCCCAGCGGAAAGGTGGCGCTCGTTCCGCTGGACGGAGCGGGGGATGCGGGCTCGGGTACGCGTCCGGCATCGGGTATGTCCGATGTTCCGGGTACGGCGGGTCGGTCCGCTCCGTCCGCCCCATCGAGCGGACCGAGCGCACCGGGCGCATACGGCCCCTCCGGTACGCCCGACACCTCCGGCACGACCGGCTCATCCGGTACGCCGTCCGACACGGCGGGGCCAGGAGAGGGCATCCCCGCGGAGAATCGCGGTAACGCCCCCTCTTCTCCCGGCGGTTCACCATCCACCGGCCATGCGCCAGGAGGCGCGCCCAGCACCCCACCCGGTACGCCCTCCACCCCGGGCAGGCCCGCGCCGCCCACACCGCCCGCAGGGCCCGCGGTACTCAGCGTGGGGGCGCCGAGCCGCTCGGCGGGGGATCACCGGTGGTGCGAGAACGTCACGGTCCGGTTCCACAACACCGGGGGTACGGCGGTGACATCGGGCAGTGCCGTGTTCGCGACGCACATCATCGGGCTGCTCGGGGTGGACTGGGCGACCATCACTTCCCGCCAGGCGCTGCCGGCCCCGATCGCGGCGGGGGCGGTGGTGTCGCGGACGTACGGGGTGTGTGTGGAGGCGTGGCGCGTGCCGCTCGGGATGCGAGTGGAAACCCGCTCGATAACGGCCACTTGGCAGTAGCCCGCGCCCCGGGTGGACCTCCACGACGGGCTGAAGATGTGCCTGCCGGTCGGCACCGGGCAGTCAAGGGGCGCGGAGGCCCGCGTGTGCTCGGCGGGGTTCACGGGAACCGGTCGCCCGCGGATGCGATGCCGTGGCGTCAGCCCAGCGCCAGCCACCCCACCGCCGCGAGGATCACGATCACGGCCACCACGCCGACGATGAGACCGACCCGCGGGCCCGCGGGCGGCGCCGCCGGGGTGGCCGGCTGGCGGCTCTGGGGCGCGCCCTCGTCGACGAAGGCGCGGAACATCTGCGTGGAGCCCGCGGGGTCGTAGTTGCCCTCGGGACCCTGGGGTGCGTGGGGGTTGTGTGCCATGGGGCAGGACCCTAGCGAAGTTGAGGGTCGGGCCCAACCCCCGCCCCCGCGCGAACGCGCCCGCGGGGCGGCTCCGGCGGCCTCGCGGCGCGCGCGCCCACACCCCCGTCACCACCCCCCTCACCACCCCCGTCACCACCCCCTCACCACCCCCGTCACCACCCCCTCACCCTCTCTCCCCGATCACCCCACACCCGCCTCCGCAAGCCCCCGACCTGCACCTTGGGTTTTCACTTGCGAATGCTTTGCTTTTCCTTTGCCGCCAACCCCGTCATTTAGTTTGCCTTCGGCAACCAACAATCTTATGGTTGCCCGAAGCAACAAGATTTCGGGAGGTGTCCATGGCCGCGCAGAGCCTCTATGAGGAGCTGGGGCGACAGCTCAGTGCGATCGGCGCCGTCAAGCGCGGGCTCGCGCGGATTCTGCCGTCCGAGTGCCCCGCCGGCTCGGCCGCCGTGCTGACCCTCCTGGAGCGCCACGGCGAGATCCGGATCAGCAGGCTCGCCGAACTCCTCGCGGTGGACATGTCGGTGACGAGTCGTCACGTGGCGCACGTCGCCCAGCGAGGCTGGATCGAACGGTCCGCCGACCCCGCCGACAAGCGCTCGCGCATCCTGCGGCTCACCCCCGCGGGCCGGGCCATGGTCGACGATCTCGGGCTGCGCACCACGGAGATGTTCGCGCACACCCTGGGCGACTGGACCGACGACGAGGTCGGGCAGCTCAACGCGATGCTGGCCCGTCTGCGCGAATCCTTCGGGGACTGCAGGGCACCCCACACCCGGGTTCCCGAGACCCGCCCACCGACCCGTACCCCCGCTTAGCAACACCCGGTGCCGCCGGGCGACGAGCTCGGCGACAGACCCGTACACCCGCCAACAGACGTACAAGACAAGGAATTTCATGGCTACGACCACACCAGCCGGTGTGCGGGGCGGCCACGCCAAGCACGGAGGGCACGCGCCCTCCGAGAGTGGCGCGCCGATGACTCACCGGCAGATCATGGAGGCGCTGTCCGGACTGCTCCTCGGCATGTTCGTCGCGATCCTGTCCTCGACGATCGTCTCCAACGCGCTGCCGCACATCATCAGCGACCTGGGCGGCGGCCAGTCCGCGTACACCTGGGTCGTGACGGCCTCGCTGCTCGCGATGACCGCGACCACCCCGCTGTGGGGCAAGCTCTCGGACCTGTTCAGCAAGAAGCTGCTGGTCCAGATAGCCCTGGTCATTTACGTGTCCGGCTCGATCGTGGCCGGTCTGTCCCAGAGCTCGGGCATGCTCATCGCCTGCCGCGTGTTCCAGGGCATCGGCGTCGGCGGTCTCTCCGCGCTCGCCCAGATCATCATGGCCGCCATGATCTCGCCGCGTGAGCGCGGCCGTTACAGCGGCTACCTCGGAGCCACGTTCGCGGTCGCGACGGTCGGCGGACCGCTGCTCGGCGGTCTGATCACCGACACCAGCTGGCTCGGCTGGCGCTGGTGCTTCTACGTCGGCGTGCCGTTCGCGGTCATCGCGCTCATCGTGCTCCAGAAGACCCTGAAGCTCCCCGTAGTGAAGCGGGACGTCAAGGTCGACTGGACCGGCGCCGTCCTGATCAGCGCCGCGGTCTCGCTGCTCCTGGTCTGGGTGACCTTCGCGGGCAACAAGTACGACTGGATCTCGGGACAGACGTACGCGATGGTCGGCGGCTCGATCGTGCTCGGAGCGCTGTTCGTGCTCGTCGAGTCGAAGGCCAGCGAGCCGATCATCCCGCTGCGCCTCTTCCGCAACCGCACCATCACCCTCGCCTCGCTCGCCTCGCTCTTCGTGGGTGTCGCGATGTTCGCGGGCACGGTCTTCTTCTCGCAGTACTTCCAGTTGGCGCGCGGCAAGACGCCGACGATGTCCGGTGTCATGACGATCCCGATGATCGGCGGACTCTTCATCGCGTCCACCGTCTCGGGACAGGTGATCACCAAGACGGGCAAGTGGAAGGCGTGGCTGGTCAGCGGCGGTGTGCTGGTGACGGCGGGCCTCGGTCTGCTCGGCACGATGCGCTACGACACGCCGTACTGGCACCTCGCCATCTACATGGCGCTCATGGGCCTCGGCATCGGCATGATGATGCAGAACCTGGTCCTGTGCACGCAGAACCAGGTCTCCCCCGCCGACCTCGGCTCGGCCTCCTCCGTCGTCGTCTTCTTCCGCTCCCTCGGTGGTGCGGTCGGCGTTTCGGCGCTCGGCGCGGTCATGGCCAACCGGGTCACCCACTACGTCACCGACGGCCTCACCGCGCTCGGCCCGCAGGGCGCCGCGGCGGCCAAGAGCGGCAGCGGCGGCTCCGGGGCCATCCCGGACCTGGCGACGCTGCCCGCGCCGATCCGTACCGTCATCGAGAGCGCGTACGGACACGGTGTCGGCGATGTGTTCCTGTACGCGGCGCCGTGCGCGCTGCTCGCGTTCCTGATCACGCTGTTCATCAAGGAGATCCCGTTGCGTACCCGTGCGGTGGGCGGCGCCGAGCCGCAGTCGCAGGAGGCGCCCGCCGTCGCTGCGGCGCCCGCCCAGGCCCCTGCCCAGGTTTCCCCCCAGGCGGCGGTCCAGGCCCCGGTGGCCGACACCCTCACCGCTCCCGTCCTCGACGGCACCCCGGTGCGCGGCACGGTCCGCGGCGCCGAGGGGGCGCCCGTCGCCTCCGCCGCCGTCACGCTGATCTCGCTCGGCGGCAGCCAGTTGGGCCGCGCGGTGGCGGGCCCCGACGGCGGATACCTGCTCGCGGCTCCGGGCGCCGGCAGTTACGTCCTGATCGCCGCGGCCGACGGCTTCCAGCCGCAGGCCTCCACCATCGTCGTGGGCGCAGATGCGCTCGCGTACGACATCCTCCTGTCCGGCACCAGCGGCCTGGTCGGCGCGGTGAAGGCGGCGGAGACCGGGGCGCCCGTCGAGGGCGCGATGGTGATCGTGACCGATGTGCGGGGCGACCTGCTCGCCACCGGGAAGTCCGGTACGACGGGTGACTTCACCTTCGGCGAGCTCGTTCCCGGCCAGGTCACCGTGGCGGTCAACGCGGACGGCTTCCGCCCGCTGGCGCTGCCGGTGGAGATCTCCGGGCACGGTGTGACCCGCATCGAGGCCGCGCTCCAGGCCGGCGCGCTGGTCCAGGGCACGGTACGCGGCGGCGCCGACCGGCGTCCGCTGGCCGACGCCCGGGTCACCCTGCTCGACGCGGCGGGCAACGTGGTCGCCGGCGCGACGACGGGCGACGACGGCGCGTACGCCTTCGCCGACCTGAACTCCGGCGAGTACACGGTCATCGCGACCGGCTACCCGCCGGTGGCCGGCTCGCTGACCGTGGCCGGCCGCGGTGTCGACGGCCACGACATCGAACTCGCCCACCCCGGCGAGTAGTTCGGGCCGAACGGTCCGGACGAGTAGTTCACAGACCCCCGGGCGCGGCCCCGCTTCGAGCGGAGGCGGGAGCGCGCCCGGCGTGGAAATGGGCCCCGGGGAAGGGGCGGCGGGCAGGGGACGGCCGGCCGTCCCGCCCCCGGGGCCCGGCCTTTCACACATGGCCTTTTGCACGTGAGTTGCACTTGAGGAGAGAAAACGGGATGGGACTGCGGGCACAGGTACGCACGCGCGACGGCTGGGCGATCTCGCACGCCGTGGTGACGATGACCGACATGACGGGCGCGCAGGTGCTGCGCGTCGGCGCGGCGGAGGACGGTTCGGTGTCGGCGGACGTGGCCCTCACGCCCGGCCCGTACACGGTGATCGTGACGGCCGTCGGTTACGCGCCGGCCGCCTCCACGGCGCTGGTCACGGCGAGCGGGCGGGCCGCGGTCGGCACGGTGGTACTGGCCCGGCAGGGCGGCGTGGAGCTGCCGCCGCCGGGGCCCTGGACGATCGACCCGGCACATTCGTCGGTCGGCGCGGTCGCCCAGCACCTCGGGATCTCCAGCGTGCACGGGCGGTTCGGGGAGTTCGGCGGACGCATCGAGATCGCGGAGGACCTGGAGAAGTCGCGGGTCGAGGCGGTCATCGGGGCGGCGTCCATCGACACGGGCAACGCGATGCGGGACGGCCATTTGAAGTCCGCGGACTTCCTGGACGTCGAGCGCTTCCCGCAGATCACCTACCGCAGCACGGACCTGGCCCCGGCCGGGCCGGACCGCTGGACGGTACGGGGTGAGCTCTCGCTGCACGGAGTGGTCCGCGAGGTCGACCTCGACCTGTCGTACCTCGGTACGGGTCCCGACCCGTGGGGCGGGGTGCGGGCGGCGTACCGGGCGACGGCGGAGCTGCGGCGGGAGGACTTCGCGATGAACTACAACCAGGTGGTGCAGGCGGGGATCTCGGCGATCGGCACGACGCTGCGGGTCGAACTGGACATCCAAACGGTCCAGGGCGCCACCCTCCCCACGGCGTGACCCCGGGCCGCCGGGCAACCCCGCTTGCGTCTGCGGACCATGGGCACGTCCCGCGCAGTTCCCCGCGCCCCTGGCTGTGCCGGTGCCGGGCGGCACCGGCACAGCCGGCCCGTCCGGCGTTTGAGGACGAGCGCCCTTAAGGCGCGAAACGGGGTCCGGGGCGGAGCCCCGGGGGGTTATGGGGTGCTCAGCGCCTCGATGCCCGCTATCAGGATCGACAGCGCGAAGTCGAAGTCGCGCTGCCGCATGTCCTGCACCGTCTCCCCACCCCGCGCAGCCATGAGCGACGCCGCATCCGCGAACTGGTCCCGGTACTCCGGCTGAGAGGCCAACGCCCCCATCGCCTCCGCGAAGAACTCGTCCTGCGTAAGCCCCGCATCCGCACACCGCCGTACGAACGTGCCCTCGATCGTGCCGAACCCGTACACGAACTGGAACACCGCCGCGAGCCCGCCCATCTGCCCGTGCGCGGGCAGCCCCGTGCGGGACAGGATGTGCTGGGCCGTGCGTGAGAACGCCATCGAGTGCGGGCCGATGTTGAGGTAGCGGCCGATCAGCCCCGACGCCCAGGGATGGCGGACGAAGACGGCGCGGTAGCCCACCACGACCGTGCGGAGCTGATCGCGCCAGTCCGCCGACTCGTCCTCCATGTCGGGCAGTTGGATCTCCGCGAACACCGCGTCGAGGGCGAGTTCGAGGAGGTCGTCCTTGTTGTCGACGTACCAGTACAGGGACATCGCGGTGACCCCGAGCTCCGTAGCGAGGCGCCGCATGGAGAACTTCACGGCGCCCTCGGCGTCGAGCAGCCGTACGGCCTCGGCGGTGATCCGGTCCCGGTCGAGCGCAGGCCCGCCCTCGCCCGGCTCCGCACGCCGCCCCCGCGGGGCCGCCTTGCCCCCGAGCCACACGCTGGTACGCGCCGCGTCCTTCGTACGGTCCGCCGCCGACACCATCGCTGCCCTCCTCGGTCCTTGATTCCGCCGGCCCGTCGGGTCGCGTCCCTGGGGTCATGTCCGGAATTCGGGGCTCCCACCCCCGACGATGCTATGCCGCGGGAGCCGCCCCGGCGGGCGCGGGCGCGGGCGCGGATCGTTCTGCCCGGTGGAGCAGGACCGCCGCGAGCAGCCCGCCCGCGAGCACCGCGCCCGCGCCGACCAGCTGACTCGTCTCAAGGCCCGAGGCGAACGCGTCGGCGATCCGGCCCCGCTCGGCGGTGTCGGGTGCCGCCGCGAGGGCCGCGGGCAGCGAGGCCGCCGCGACCGGGACCAGCGCGGCGAACCGCGCGTTGAGGACGGCGCCGAGGACCGCGACGCCGAGCCCGTTGCCGAACTCGCCCAGCGTGCCGTTCACTCCCGCGCCCACGCCCGCCTTCTCCGGCGGGATCGCGCTCATGATCGCGTTGGCCATGGCCGGCATGGACAGCGCGATGCCCGTGCCCATCACGACGAGGCCGAGCAGCGTGCCGCCGTAGCTGTGCCCGCCGAGCAGCGCGATCGCGGCGAGCCCGGCCGCGGTGGCGCTCATGCCGATCGCGATGGCCCGCGGGGTGCCGGCCTTCGCCACCAGTTTGGCGCCGACGCCCGTCATGTTGAGCACGATGACGCTGACCGCGAGCGGCGCCGTGCGCAGCCCCGCCTCCAACGGCCCGTATCCGAGGACGAATTGGAGGTGCTGCGTGAGCAGGAAGAGCGAGCCGCCCATGCCGAAGGCGACCAGGATCGACCCGGCGACCGCGCCGACGAACCTCTGGTTGCGGAAGAAGTGCATGTCCAGCATCGGATGCTCGACGGTCAGCTCCCAGCGCGCGAACGCCGCGAGGAAGACCACGCCGACGCCCGCCGAGACCAGCACCTGGACGGAGAACCAGCCGTGGCCCGGCCCGGAGATGATCGCGTAGACCACCCCGGTCATACCGACCGTGGAAAGCAGCGCCCCGAGCAGGTCCGGCCGGTCACCCAAGGGGTTCTTCGACTCCGGTACGAGGGTGACCACGGCGACCAGGCCGAGGACCGCGACCGGGATGTTGACCAGGAAGATCGCGCCCCACCAGAAGTGGTCGAGCACGACGCCGCCGATGAGCGGGCCCGCGGCGAAGCCGAGCGAGCTGATCGTCGCCCAGATACCGATGGCCCTCACCCGGGACTCGGCGTCGAAGACCTGCACGACGACGGCGAGCGTGGTGGTCATGAGCAGCGCCCCGCCGATGCCCATGCCCGCGCGGGCCGCGATCAGCTGCCCCGCGTTCTGCGCGAGGCCGGCGGCCAGCGAGCCGATACCGAAGAGCGCGAGCCCCGCTGCGAGCATCTTCTTGCGTCCGTAGCGGTCGGCCGCGCTGCCCGCGGTGAGCAGCAGCCCCGACTGGACCAGCGAGTACGCGTTGATCATCCACTGGATGTCGGCGGTGGCCGCGCCGAGCGAGGTCGTGAGGGAGGGGATGGCGACGTTGAGGACGGTGTTGTCGAGCAGGACGGTGAGCTGGGCCAGGCAGATGACGCCGAGGATGAGCCAGCGCTGCGGGTGCTGCCCGGTGGGTGTGGTGGATGGCTCGGCTGTCGTCGCTGTCACGGTGCCCCCTGATTTTCCTGTACGGCGTATGTCGATGGTTCTGCTCTACACCGTAAGGCTGTTCTTCTACACCGTAAAGTCCATTACGGTGAGCGGCGCGGAAAGACACCGCGTGAAGGGGACTTTCTTGGCGAAGGGGACTTTCATGGCGAGGTTGACCATGGCGAGGCTCACCATGGCGAGGTTGACCAAGCTCCACGGTCGTACGACCCAACTGGCCCTCGCAACAAGTTTGTTGGGGCTCACGCTCGCCCCGGCGGCGCAGGCCGACCCGGGGGCCGGGCGGCGCCCGGTGCCGCTGCGCGTGGCGACGTACAACATCCACGCGGGCGCCGGCATGGACGACGTCTTCGACCTGGACCGCCAGGCCGCGGCGGTGCGCGCGCTGCACGCCGACTTGATCGGGCTCGAAGAGGTCGACGTGCACTGGGGCGCGCGCAGCCAGGACCGGGACGTGGCGGCGGAGCTGGCGGCGCGGCTCGGCATGCAGGTCTCGTTCGCGCCGATATACAGCCTGGGCCCCGCCCAACCCGGCGGCCCGCGACGGGAGTTCGGCGTGGCGGTGCTCTCCCGGTACGCGATCCTCGGCGCCGAGAACCACAAGATCACGCGGCTCTCCACGCAGGTGCCGAACCCGGTCCCCGCCCTCGCGCCCGGCTTCGGCGAGGTGCGGCTCAGGGTGCGGGGCGTGCCGGTCCACGTGTACGTCACCCACCTCGACTACCGGGGTGACCCCGCGGTGCGAGTGGCGCAGGTCGCCGACACCCGCCGCATCATGAACGCCGACCGGGGCGCCCGCACCATCCTGCTCGGCGACTTCAACGCCGTACCGTCCGCTCTCGAACTCGCGCCGCTGTGGCGGGAGTTGACGGACGCGGAGCCGGGCGCCGACAGCTTTCCCGCCGATGTGCCGAACCGCCGCATCGACTACGTGGCGGTCCAGAGGGGCACGGTGTCGGTACGCGGCGCGGCGGTGGCCGAGACACTCGCCTCGGACCACCGCCCCGTCGTAGCGGATCTGCTGATCCGCAGGTGAGACCCGCCGTCAGCGCACCCCGGCCGGCACCCCGATCGGCACCCCGCTCGGCTCAGGGGCTCGGCTCGGTCCCGCGGCTCAGCTCAGCTCGGCTCAGCTCACCGGTGAGGTCAGGTCGTAGAAGGTGGCGGTGCCGACCGTCACCTTCTTGAACGACTTCTCCACCCAGCTGCTGATGGAACTGCCACTGGCCTGGCTACCGCCCCCTCCGCCGCCGCCCATCATGCCGCCGCCACTCGCGATGAAGTAGTGGATCTTCCCGTTGGCCACGTACGCCTTGAACTGGGCCAGGGTCGGCGACGGGTCGCTGCCGTTGAAGCCGCCGATCGCCATCACCGGCTTCCGGGTGGCGAGTTGGTAGCTCGCCGCGTTCTGGGAGCCGATCGCGGCGGCGGCCCAGGTGTACCGGTCGGCGTTCTTCTTCAGGAGTGCCTGGGCCTGCGTGCTCACCTTGGCGCCGTCGAGCAGGCCGCCCATGGCGCCGCCGCCCATACCGCCTTCCCCTTGGCCGGTCAGGCCACCTCTGCCGGTCTGGCCGGTCAGACCGGGCGTGGTGGGCGCAGTGGGCGCAATGGGTGGCTGCCCCGTGGTGCCGGCCGGCCTGCCCTGTCCGCCGGGGCCCGCCCCCTGGCCTGGGCCGCCGCCGAACCGCATGCCGCCGCGTCCACCACCTCCCCCGAGGCCCCCAGGGCCCCCGGGGCCACCGCCCATGCTCGCCCCCGCGGGGCCCGCCGTGACGATCGAGCCGGTGTGCCCGGTGGCGAGCGTGCTCAGCGTGTACGCGGCGGGACCCGCGAGGGAGGTCACGAGGCCGGCCGCCGCGACCCCGAGCGCCAGCCTTCGGTTGAGCCGGCCCGCGAGCGCGAGGCCGAGCGCCGCGGCGAGGCCGCCCACCAGCACCGCCCAGCGCAGCCAGGGCACGTACTCCGGGGTGCGCGCGAGCAGCACGTACGACCAGACGACCGTGACCGCGACCGTCACCGCGAGCGCGAGCGCCGCCCAGATCCGCGACCGTTCCTCCCACAGCACGGTCACCCCCATGCCGACGAGCGCCGCGATGTAGGGGGCGAGGGCCACCGTGTAGTACTGGTGGAAGATCCCCGCCATGAAGCTGAAGATCGCGGCGGTCATCAGGAGCGCCCCGCCCCAGGCGAGGAACGCGGCCCGCGCGGTGTCGGTGCGCTTGGCCCTCCAGGTGACGACGAGCCCCGCGACCAGCAGGAGCAGGGCCGCGGGGAGCAGCCAGGAGATCTGGGCGCCGATCTCCGAGTTGACCATGCGGCCGATGCCGGTCGCGCCCCAGCCGCCGCCACCGCCTCCGGCGCCGCCCCGGCGGAAGCCCGCCGGGAGTTCCATACCGGCGGTCATCCCGCCGGGCCGGGCGCCTCCGCCGCCGACGCTGCCCGTCTCGTCGCCGCTGAGGCGGCCGAGGCCGTTGTAGCCGAAGGTGAGTTCAAGAAACGAGTTGTGCTGTGAGCCGCCGATGTACGGGCGGGACGACTTGGGCCACAGCTCCACGGCCGCCACCCACCAGCCGCCCGACACCAGCAACACACCTGTGGTGAGGGCGAGTTGGCCGAGTCGACGGCGTACGGACGTGGGCGCACATACCGCGTACAGCAGGGCCAGGGGCGGCAGGATCAGGAAGGCCTGGAGGGTTTTGGTCAGGAACGCGAGACCGATCGCGACCCCGGCCCACACCAGCCACTTGGTCCGGGCGTCCTCCAGGGCGCGCAGCACGCAGTACACGGTGACCGTCATCAGGAGCGCGAGCAGCGCGTCGGGGTTGTTGAAGCGGAACATCAGCGCCGCGACCGGGGTCACGGCGAGTACCGCCCCCGCGATCAGCCCTGCGGCCGGGCTGAACCGGCGCCGCACCGCCGCGTACAGGACGGCGACCGTGCCCACCCCCATCAGGACCTCGGGCAGCAGGATCTGCCAGGAGCCGAGGCCGAAGAGGCGTACGGACAGGGCCATCGGCCACAGCGCGGCCGGGGGCTTGTCCACGGTGATCGCGTTGGCGGCGTCGAGCGAGCCGAAGAAGAACGCCTTCCAGCTCTGGCTGCCCGCCTGAACGGCCGCGGAGTAGAAGGAGTTGGCGTATCCGGAGGCGCTCAGGTTCCACAGGTAGGCGCCGAAGGCGACGGCGAGCAGCGCACACAGCGCGGGCCGGGCCCAGGCGGGGTCCTCGGGCCGGCCGCGCCACAGCCGGGCCGGCGCGGACCGGCGCTGCCCGGCACGCGCGGCCCCCGCGCCCGGATCGGCCTGGGGGGTGAGGGTGGTCATCGTGCGTCGCCCTTCGGTTCGGCGGGGTGGAACGGGGTGCGGTCGGCGTGGGCCGCGGCCGGGTCGGCTTCGGGCGGCGGCTGGGTGCGATCGGCGGGGGCTGCGGCCGAGTCCGCGCCGGGCGGCTGGGTGCGGTGGGCGGGGGCCGGGTCCGCGCCCGGCCGCGGGGTCCCATCGGCGCGGGCCCCCGCGCGGTCGGGGAAGACCCAGGCGCGGAAGAGCAGGAAGCGCAGGACGGTCGCCGCGAGGTTCGCCGCCACCAGGACGGCCACCTCGGTGGAGTGCGTGGTGTCGGCGTGGGCGGCGCCGAGGGCCGCGAGCGAACCGCTGGTCAGCGCGAGCCCGATGGCGAACACCGCGAGGCCCTGCGCCTGGTGGCGTACGGCGCGGTCCCGGCCGCGCACGCCGAAGGTGAGCCGCCGGTTGGCCGCGGTGTTGGCGACCGTCGACACCAACAGGGCCGCCGCGTTGGCTAGTTGGGGTCCGGCCTCCGTGCGGGAGAGTGCGTACAGGACGAGGTAGAGGAGGGTGGAGAGCGCGCCCACCGCGCAGAACCCGACGAGCTGGCGGGCGAGGCCGCCGGGCACCCCGGGGAGCCGGCGGTCCCGGGGGTCGTCGCCGAACGGCCGGGAGAGCCGGTCGAGCGGCAGCGCCCCCACCGCGAGCGCCCGCCCCACCCGCCACACACCCAGCAGGTCGTCCCTGGCGGTGCTGACGATGTGCACGGTGCTCGCGGGGTCGTCGACCCAGTCCACCGGCACCTCGTGGATCCGCAGCCCGGCCCGTTCGGCGAGGACCAGCATCTCGGTGTCGAAGAACCAGCCGGTGTCCTCGACCATCGGCAGCAGCCGCTGGGCGACATCGCGCCGGATCGCCTTGAACCCGCACTGGGCGTCCGAGAACCGCGCCGAGAGCGAGCCGCGCAGGATCAGGTTGTACGTACGCGAGATGAACTCCCGCTTGGCGCCGCGCACCACGCGTGAGGAGCGGGCGAGCCGGGAGCCGATGGCCAGGTCCGAGTGGCCGGAGATGAGCGGTGCGACCAGCGGAAGCAGCGCGTTGAGGTCGGTCGAGAGGTCCACGTCCATATAGGCGAGCACCGGTGCGTCGGACGCCGACCACACCGTGCGCAGCGCCCGTCCACGCCCCTTCTCCTCAAGTCGGAAGGCCCGCACCTCGGGAATCTCGCGCTCAAGTCTCGCTGCTATCAGGGGAGTCGAGTCGGTACTCGCGTTGTCGGCGACCGTGATCCGGAAGCCGTACGGGAAGGTGTCCGCGAGGTGCGCGTGCAGCCTCCGCACGCAACGCTCCAGGTCCTGCTCCTCGTTGAAGACGGGGACCGTCACGTCGAGGACGGGGACCCCGGCCGGCCGTACGGGCAGGTGACGGCGGGCCGGAAGAGCCATCGGATGCGCCGGGCTCACCGCATGCGGCGCGGTCGTGGCGCTCGTGGTGGCAGAAGGGTCGGTTCGCATACGACGACCCTCGCGAGCCCCGCTGTCACACCTGTGTGGTCAGGCTGTGCCGGGCCTGTGAGCCGCCGTGGCGGTGACCGCGGGAGCCGGCGGCGCGGTCACGGGGGCGCCCGCCGTCGTAGCCGGCGGCGCCGTTGAGGGGATGCGCGCCGTCGTAGCCGGCGGCGCAGTCGAGGGGATGCCCACCGTCGTAGCCGGCGGCGCAGTCGAGGGGGCGCCGCCCCCTGGCGTACCCCGTGCCGCACCCCCCGCACCCGCCGCAACGGCCGTGGCGGAGTCGACGGCCGGCAGGAGGACGGCGAACACCGTCCTGCCGGGGGTGCTGCGCACGCTCACCCGGCCGCCGTGCGCCGCGACGACGGCCTGCACGATGGCGAGCCCGAGCCCGGTGGAGCCCGCGTTGCGGGAGCGGGACGCGTCACCGCGTGCGAACCGTTCGAAGACATGCGGGAGCAGCTCGGCCGGGATGCCGGGTCCGGTGTCCTCGATCTCGACGAGGACCCAGGACCCGCGCGGCTCGACCCGGGCGGTCACCGTGGTGCCGGGCGGGGTGTGCGTACGCGCGTTGGCGAGCAGATTGACGAACACCTGCTGGAGCCGCTCGTGGTCGCCGCGCACCGCGACGGGCTCGGCGGGCAGTTCGAGCAGCCAGGCGTGGTCCTGGCCGGCGGCGTGCGCGTCGTCGACGACGTCCACGACGAGCGAGGACAGATCGGTGCTCTCGTACGAGAGCGGGCGTCCGGCATCGAGGCGGGCGAGCAGCAGCAGATCCTCGACGAGGCCTGTCATGCGGGCCGCCTCCGACTCGATGCGGCCGAGCGAGTGCCGGGTGTCGGGCCCGATGTCCTCGCGGCCGCGCCGGGTCAGCTCTGCGTAGCCGCGGATGGAGGCGAGCGGGGTCCTCAGTTCGTGGCTGGCGTCGGCGACGAACTGCCGTACCCGCGTCTCGCTCTCCTGCCGCGCGCTGAGCGCCTCGTGCACGTGGTCGAGCATGCGGTTGAGTGCGGCGCCCACCTGTCCGACCTCGGTCCGCGCGTCGGCCTCGGGGCCCGGCACGCGCTCGTACAGCGTCACCTCGCCGCTGTGCAGGGGCAGTTCGGAGACCCGGGTGGCGGTCGAGGCGACCCGCCGCAGCGGGCGCAGGGCCACTCCGACGATGGCGGTGCCGGCGATCGCGGCGGCGGCCAGGCCCGCGGCGGTCACACAAATCACGACGATGATCAGGGTGCGCACGGTGGAGTCCACCGCGTCGGTGGGGAAGCCGATGACGAAGTTGCCGTCGCCGTCCCACACCGCCCGGTAGTCGCCGAGCCCGGGCACCGAGACGGAGTGCACCCGGCCGTCCCTGGGCACGCCGGACAGGGCCCCGGTCTGGGCGGCCGAGAGCGCGGCGCTGCGGGCCTCGCCCTGACGCTCGGGACGGACGGCCTGCGCGCCGGTGATCCGCCCGTCGGTGCCGGGCCCCGCCGCCACGGAGTGCAGCGGCTGGCCCGGCCGGGAGACGACGAAGTCGATACGGCCGGTGGGGGTGGTGCTGGTGGGGGCGGTGGCCGATCCGGACGGGGAGCCGGAGCCGGCCCGGGAGCCGGAACCGGACGAAGAGCCGGGGCCGGGCGCGTCGTGGCCGCCCATCCGTCCGGGTACGAGCGCGCCCTTCAACTGGGCGTCCAGCTGGTTCTGAAGGTTGGCGCCCATCGCGAGCACGGTCACGGTGCCGATGACGGCGCCCACCACCGCGAGCAGCATCACCGCCGACACGACGAGCCGGGTGCGCAGCGACCAGGGCCGCCGGAACCTCCCCACCTCGCCCCTACTCCCCGGGCTTGATCAGATACCCCGCACCGCGCCGCGTGTGGATCATCGGCGAGCGTCCGGCGTCGATCTTCCGCCGCAGGTAGGAGATGTAGAGCTCGACCACGTTGGCCTGGCCGCCGAAGTCGTAGGACCACACGCGGTCGAGGATCTGCGCCTTGCTGAGCACCCGGCGCGGGTTGCGCATGAGGAAGCGGAGCAGTTCGAACTCGGTCGCCGTGAGGTGGATGTTGACCCCGCCCCGCGTGACGTCGTGGCTGTCCTCGTCGAGCGTGAGGTCGCCGACGGCCAGTACCGACTCGCTGCGCAGCGCCGCGGTGCCCGAGCGGCGTATCAGGCCGCGCAGCCGGGCCACGACCTCCTCCAGGCTGAACGGCTTGGTGACATAGTCGTCGCCGCCCGCCGTGAGCCCGGCGATCCGGTCCTCGACGGAGTCCTTGGCGGTGAGGAAGAGCACCGGAACGTCGGGGAGTTCGCGGCGCAGCCGGCCGAGCACGGCGAGCCCGTCCATGTCGGGCAGCATGATGTCGAGGACCACGGCGTCGGGTCGGAACTCGCGGGCGTCCCGCACCGCCCCGGCCCCGTCGCCGGCGCTGCGCACTTCCCAGCCTTCGTAGCGCAGCGCCATGGAGAGCAGCTCACTGAGGGGTGCCTCGTCGTCCACGACGAGCACACGGACGGGGCTCCCGTCCGGCCTGAGCATTTCGGTCCGCCCCTGGGGCGAGGAGGTAACGGTCATGGGGCTCACCCTGTGAGGGGGCCGTGAGAACAACCTTGCCCGTTCCTGTGATTTCCCTGAGAAAGTGGCGGCTGAGTCTTGAGCAAGTGGCGGCTGGGCGCCGTGAGCAAGTGACGGCCGGGCGCCGTGAGCAAGTGACGGCCGGGCCACTCGCGAAGGTGACGGCCGGGCCTCGGGGCGAGCGGGCCTCACCTGTCCAGCGCGAAGAGCCGGGCCGCGTTGTCGTGGCAGACCGCCCGCAGCCAGTCGTCGCCGAGTCCGAGCCGCTCCAGGGCGTCCAGTTGGTGGACGTACGGATACGGGATGTTCGGGAAGTCGGTGCCGAGGAGGATCCGCTCGCCCAGATCGAGCAGCCGGCCCCGCTCCACCGCGGGGAACGGGGCACTCCGCTCACTGAAGTCGGTGAACGCCATCGTCGTGTCGAACATGACCGAGCCGTACGTTTCGGCGAGGTCGAGGAAGTCGGCGTACTCCGGCATCCCCATATGCGCGACGATCAGCCGCAGCCGGGGGTGGCGGGCGAGCATCCGGCCGACCGGGCCCGGCCCGGTGTACTTGCCCGGCGCCGGCCCCGACCCGCAGTGCATGACGACGGGCACACCGGCCTCCGCGAGCAGCCCCCAGACGGGGTCGAGCAGCGGGTCGCAGGGGTCGTAACCCCCCACCTGCACATGGGACTTGAAGACCCGCGCCCCGGCGCCGACCGCCTCCCGCACATAGTCATCGACACCGGGCTCGGGATAGAGCGTGGCGGTGTGCAGACAATCCGGGGTCCTGGTGGCGAACCCGGCGGCCCACCCGTTGAGCCACTGCGCCATGCCGGCCTTGTGCGGGTAGAGCATCGAGGTGAACGCACGCACCCCGAACTCCTCGCGCAGCAGCCGCAGCCGTTCCGCCTCCTCCTCGCGGTAGGTGATGGGCCACTCGACCCCGCCCACCAGCTCGCCGGCGGAGTCGAAGTACTCCCACACCTTGGCGAGGACGCGCTCGGGCATGAAGTGCGTGTGCACATCGACGATCCCGGGCAGCCCGAGCCGCCCCCAGAAGGCGCGCACCCGGGCACCCTCGCGGAGGGCGGCCGCGTTTTGCGGGGGGCCGTCGGCGGGGGCTCCTTCGGGGGCGGCCCCGGCTTGTGCGGTGCCACCGGTGGGGGCTTCTGCGGGGGCGGCCCCCGGCCCCGTCGTCCGTGGGGTCGCCCCGCCGTCACCCACGTTCGAAGCCGTAACTGCGCTCGACCTTGGCGACGTGGACGCTGTAGCTCTCGTACCACTGCTCCCGTCCGCGCCGCTGCGCCTGCTGGTGGTCGGCGCGGCCGCGCCACTCGGTGATGGCCTCCACGTCCCGGAAGTAGCTGACGGTGATCCCGAGGCCCCCGGGGTTACGGGCGCTCTCGTGCCCGAGATAACCCGGTATCTCCCGCACCAGCTCGTCCATCGCGTCGGCGGTTCCCCCGTACCCGCGATCGCCCTCGGTCCGCAGGGAGGTGAACACCACGGCGTAGTAAGGCGGTTCCAGCCCCGAGATCGGCCCCTGTACGTGATCGCTCATGCCACCACCCTCGTGCGCGAGCGGCGGCGGTGTCCAGATCATTTCCAGGAAGGAGTCGGGAGGTATTGCGGGGGCGGCGGAGGGGCCCTGGGGGCGGGGAAGGTTGGGGATGCCCCCGGGTGCCCCCTCTCATCCCCCGGAGCGGGCCGGGTGGGACCGAGGTGGGCCGGGTCAGGGCCGGGTGGGACCGAGGTGGGCCGGGTCAGGGCCGGTCAGAACAACTGGTCCTGCACCCCATTACCCCGAGCATCCCGAGACACCTCGCGCACGGGAACGCTGATCGTGCCCCCCGAACCGCCCCTCTCCTCGTCGCTGCCGACCGCCGTGAGCCCCCACCCCCGCATGAGCCGCGTGTCGAGCACCACGATCCCGGAGTCGGCCATGTCCAGGTGCAGATCGGGCCCGGCGGCCGCGACGAGCCGCCCTGCCACGACGCCGCCGTCCACCAGCTCCACGACGACACCGGAGGCCGGTGCGAGCCCGGCGAGCCCGAACACCTCGGTGTGATCGACGGCTTCGCAGTCGAGCCGCTCCAGGGTCTCGGGCCAGCCGGCCAGCGCGACGGCCCGTGCGTGCAGCTCGGCCACCTCGGCGGCACGCTCGGCCACCCCGGGAAGCCGGGCCCGTACCGCCCGCTTGTCGGCGTACGCGATCCGGTCCGGCACCCCCAGCGCGGCCCTGAGCAGCTCCTCACAGCGCCGGGCCGCCATCAACGGCCCGCGCCCGAGCCAGCCGAAGGCCACCGCGCCCTGTTCGAGCAGCCGCGCCGGGCCCCGCTCCTCGGCGGTGATCCCGACCTTGACCATGCCGCTGCCGAACCAGGCGAGGTAGACCCGATAGGTACGCGGATCGTCGAGGAAGGTGTCGGCGGCGACGGAGTGCACCCGGTCGAGCCGCGCACACTCCCCGCACCGCGCCTGCGTACTGCGCCCCGGCACCGACGCGGCCACCGGACAGGGGTTCCCCCGAGCCCCCACACAGCGCCGCGCCCCCACGACCCGGAACGCGATCCCCTGCCCGAACCCGAGCGCACTCTCCCGCCCCTCCCCCCACCCGAGCCGAGCCCCGCCCACCCCCCAACGAACCCCGGAACACCACCAGACCTGAGCCACACTCCCGAAGCTACCGGGCCCCACTGACAACGCGCCGGGTCACCGCGTACGCGATCACCGCACGGGCGCCGCTGCCGGGCTCTGCGCCGCAGCCCGCTCCGGAGAAACCCAGGGGCCCTGCTCTTCGCGAGCCACCGGTGGCGCCGGCGCTACGGGGCCCCTGGGCTTCCAGGCCGCCGGGGCCGGCGTGTGCGGGGGCGGGAGCGCCGTTACTTGCTCATGGCGTGGCGTTCCCCCTAGCTCTGCGCTGCCCCCATAACCCCATCGCCCACCCGGCCCGCCCGCCAGTCGCGCGGCGGCTGCGGCGCCGGCCACGCCATCCCCTCGCCGACGACGTCCACCGTCGCCGCACTTCACTCCCGCACGCCTCAACGCAAGAGGCCCCGGACGCGATGTCCGGGGCCTCTCACCTGTGTGCACTCGGCAGGATTCGAACCTGCAACCTTCTGATCCGTAGTCAGATGCTCTATCCGTTAAGCTACGAGTGCTTGTGCTTCCGGGGTTTTTTCTGCCCCGTCGGCGTTGCGAGAACAACATTACATGACCTGCGCCGTGACGCGAAATCCATTCCCCTCACCGCCGCTGACCTGCGGAAATGCCTCTGCGTGAGGGATTGCGGGCCCGGCGGGCGCGGGCAGGGGGACGGCGGAAACCGCCGTTCGGGGGGCGCTGCGCGGCTTCGGCGCGTATGGGTCGGCCACTCGGCGTGGGCCGGAGGCTCGGCCGGGTCCGGGAATGGCCGAAGCCCCGGCCTGTGGGGCCGGGGCTTCGGGTGGTGCTGGCGGAGGCGGAGGGATTTGAACCCTCGATGGGCTTTAAGACCCAAACCGCATTAGCAGTGCGGCGCCATAGACCGGACTAGGCGACGCCTCCAGCACACCGTCGTTCGAGCCGGGCTCGCGCGAGTGGTGCGTGCAGATGATGACACAGCCTTGCGGGCCGTCACCAATCGCACCCCACGGTACTAGGCAGATGGGCGCCAGAGCAAAGGCGTTCGTCGCGCGGCGCAACGCCCGGCGTCGCCGCGCGTTAGTCCTCGGGAGCCCAGGGAGACCTGGGAGGGGGAGCCGTCGCCGAAAGCCCGTCCACACGCCTGGAGATACGCGTCCCATGCTGCGCCGCCTCGTCGTCACCGCCGCCGCCTCGCTCGCCGCGCTGGCCGCCGCCCCCGCCGCTTCCGCCGGCCCCCTGCCCGTTCCGCTGCCGCTGCTCGGCGGCGGCCAGACGGAGGACCGGCTCACCGTCACCATCACGGACAACCCGGGCGCGGAAGGGACGTACACCCTCGAATGCCACCCGGCGGGCGGCACCCATCCCCGGGCCCAGCAGGC
This sequence comes from Streptomyces sp. NPDC048361, assembly GCF_040651795.1. Lineage (NCBI taxonomy): Bacteria > Bacillati > Actinomycetota > Actinomycetes > Kitasatosporales > Streptomycetaceae > Streptomyces > Streptomyces sp. NPDC048361. The sequence goes on along the minus strand of NZ_JBEZKW010000003.1, from coordinate 166,448 downwards.
CTGCGACAAGCTGGACTCCGTCACGACCTGGGGAAAGGACACCTTCGCGCCGGTGCCCCAGGGTCAGATGTGCACGTTCATCTACGGCGGGCCCGCCACCGCCCACATCACCGGCACCTGGGCCGGACGGCCCGTCGACGCGACGTACAACCGTTCCAACGGATGCGAGATCTCGCGGTGGGACAAGATGCTGCCCGTGCTGCCGAGCGCCAGGTAGGAGACCCCGTACGGCTCCCCGCGACCGCCCCGCGTACGCCGTAGTCACACAACCTTGGTGAGAGCTCCCCCTCATCCGCCGTCGCTCGCGCATCCGCAGCCTTTAGACTCCCTCCCAGTGACAGGCCGCAAGGTGCAGTGGTTCAGGGAGGAAGCGTCGTCGTGAGCAGCAGGCCATCCCGAGGCGCTGCTCGCCTCGCAGCCATACTTGATGCCCTTCCGGACGGGCTCCTCCTCGTCAACTGCAACGGCACGGTCGTCAACGCCAACACCGTCGCGCTGGAAATGCTGGAGGCGCCCGGTACGGGGCTGGTGGGGCGGGGAGTTCTCGATCTGCTGCCCTCCTTCGACTCCCGGCTCATCCCCGGCTCCATGCGCCGGCCCGAGAGCGAGGACGACCAGGGCCGCACCAAGCCCACCCGGATGGTGGCGCGCCGCACCGACACCACCGAGTTCCCGGTCGAGGTGACCAGCGCCAACCTGGAGGACGGCCGGGACGCGTACGCCTCCTACGGAAGCGGCGGCGGCCCCGGCTCGTACTCGGGCGACGAACTCCTCATGCTGGTCGTACGGGACCTTTCGGGCACCGTCGACACCGAGGCGGAGCTGGCCCGTTCGCAGCGCCAGACCGAGATGATCCTGCGCGCGGCGGCCGAGGGCGTGGTCGGCACCGACACCGAAGGACGGGTCGTGCTCGTCAACCCGGCGGCCGCGCAGATCCTCGGCTACCGGGCCAGCGACCTCGGCGGGCAGGAGCTCCACCCCCTGGTGCTGCACTCCCGCGAGGACGGCGAGCCGTTCCCGTACGAGGGCAGCCCGCTCGCCGACACCCTCAAGTCCGGGCGCAAGCACCGGGTGCGCGGGCAGGTCATCTGGACCAAGTCCGGCGCCAAGGTGCCGGTCGACCTGACGACCGCGCCGGTGCGCGACGGTGATCTGCTCGTCGGCGCCGTCATGACCTTCACCGACCGCCGCCCCTACGAGGAGCAGGCCGCCAAGCACGCCGAGGTCCTGGAGCGCGAGACCAAGCGTTACGACGCGCTCGCCGCCCGGCACCAGCAGCTGCTCTCGGTGCTCGGCGGCACGCTGCGCGGGCCGATCGACGAGCTGCGCCAGGAGCTCGCGGCCCTCGCCGCCGACGACGCGGGCCAGTTGTGGCCCGAGGCCAACCAAGTCCTGCACCACCTCGCCGCCGGCTACTCCCGCATCACCACGCTCGTCGACAACGTCCTCGGCTACCAGCGGCTCGACGCGGGCGGCGAGGAGCTCAAGAAGACCAAGGTGCTGGTCGATTCGGTGGTCGGCGCCGGAGTCGACGGCGCCGTCGAGCTGATCGGGCCCGGGCGCGCCCAGTTCGCCGTGCACACCCCGCCGATCGAGGCCGAGGTCGACGCCCCTCGCCTCTCCACCGCCCTCGCCCACCTCATCGCGGACGTGGCAGGCGTCGACGCCACCGGCAAGGCGCCCGTCGCCGCCGGCGGTTACATGGACTCCACCGTCGTCGTCGCGGCCGCCGTGCGCGATGAGGTCGTACGCATCGAGGTACGCGGCCCCTACGCGGGCGGCGACCCGGTCCACGCGCCCATCGTGCGCGGCATCGTGAAGGCGCACGGCGGTGTCCTGCAGACCGTGGACGTGCCGGGCATGAGCGGTTCCGCGTACGTGCTGGAAGTGCCGCTCGGCGCGGGCGCCGGCACGGTCGAGGCGCCCGTGGCCCCGCGGCCCGACGAAGCATTGCTGCCCGCGCAGCAGGACGGCGGCGGACGCAGGCGCGGCCGGCGTGCGTCGATGGACGCGTTCCTGGAGAGCCCGGTCACCGACGAGAAGTCCCCGACCGGTCGCCGCCGGGCACGCGCCGAGTCCGGTTCGGGCTCCGGTTCCGGCTCGGGCGCCGGGGAGGGCGACGGCGGCCCGGACGGTGACCGAGCCCGGATTCCGGCCCAGCAGAACACCGGTGACGGCGGGAGCGGCGGGGCCCCGGGCGGTGTCACTGGCGCCGACGCTTCCGCCGTCGGGGCCGCGTCCGGTTCGGGACGGCGCCGTGGCCGGCCCAGCCCGGCCGAGCAGGCGACTGGTCAGGCACCTGGGCAGGCGGTCGGTCCGGCAGCCGGACGGGCACTTGGTCAGGCAGTCGGTCAGACAGCCGGGCAGGCTCTGGGCCAGGGCGGGGGACAGGCAGGGGGCGGCCGGGCCTCCGAGGGATCCGTTGTCACCGGTGCGGAGAGCGCCCGCGAGTCCTCCGGCATGGGCCGGGCCGCGCTCGGCGAGACCGTGCCGCCGCAGGGCGTGCCGAACGACGCCACCGGACGCCGTGCCCGCCGCGCGTTGCCCGCGCCGGGTGGTGCCGAGGGCACCGCTTCCGGTGCCGCCCAGGGTGCTGCTGGTGCTGCCCCTGGTGCCGCTACTGCTCCCGCTTCCGGCGATGGTGGGGGCGAGCCGATCGGGCGACGGGCCAGGCGAGCGTTGGGATCCGCGCCGGCCGGCGCCGCTGCGGCCGGCTCTGCGGGTGGTTCAGCGGCCGGCTCCGCCCATGGTCAGGAGGGTGGCTCGGTGCGGATGGCGTTCGCGCTGCCGCCCGCCGACGCCGACCGCGCCCCGCACCCGGCGCCCCCGGCCTTCAACACGTCCGATGTCTCGGCACCGGGACGCCACGACTCCGTACCCGCTGCGGGTGCTCGCGCCCTGGGGACGGGCCGCGTGGGCTCGGAGTCGGAGTCGGAGTCGGATGCGGACTCGGGCTCAGGTCCGGGCCCGCGTGGTGCCGGCCAGGTGGGTGCCGGTGCGTCGGGTCCCGAGTCCGTGGGGACCTTGGGAGTTGAGCCCGTCGTAGGTAATGGACCTGTGGGCGCTGGACCCCTGGGCATGGAAACCATGGGCGCTCGCCCCATGGGCGCTGGACCCGTGAGTGACGGCTCAACAAGCTTCCGCGCCACGGGAGTTGCGCCCGCCGAAGCCGCTCGGTCCCTGGGTGCTCAGCCCACTGGGCCCGTCTCGATGGGCAAGACTCCCGTCGGCTCCGCCTCGGACAGCCCTCTGAACCCGGCCTCAAGGCCGAACCCCGCCGACCGCGCCACTCCCCCGCACGCCGGTCACACCGCCCCACTCAGCCCGGACGCCGTGGGCTCGGGCCCGGCAGGTGCAGGCCCGACTTCCTCAGGCCCAACTCCCTCGGGCCCGGCTCCCTCAGGCCCGGCTCCCTCGGGCCCGAGGGGGACAGGCCCTACAGGGCCCAACCCCGCCGCGCACCCCATGGGTTCCGCACCCACCGGATCTGCCGGATCTGCCGGATCTGCGAACGCACGCCTCAACCCCGCCGGCCCCAACCCGGCAGCCGCCCAGGCCATGGAGGCCGGGCCCGCCGCCGCCCCCGGCGCAGGCGCCCCGGGTCGCAACGGGGCCCGCACCGCCCCGGACCGCCAGAACCCAGCCCCCGGCGACCCCCTGGCCGAGCACACCCCGCCTCAGCCGCATCCCGCGGAGCAGCCCGAGTGGGCGGCTCGCGCGGTCGCGGCATCGGGCGCGGCAGGCCCCGTACCGCCGCAGGGATCCGCGCAGGCGCTCGGCGGACAGAGCGTGGCCGGGCCCGCGAGGCCCATCCGGCAGCCGCTGCCCGCCGAGACGCCGCCCGGCGGGATCCCGGTCGTTGCAGGGGACACCCAGGGCCGCGCGTTCAGCGTGCGCGCGCTCGGGCAGGGCACCCCCTTCGCCCAAGCTCAGGCCCAAGCCCAAGCCCAGGCCCAGGCCCAGGGGCAGGTACCGACTCCGGCACCGACGCCTACCCACGCCACCCAGGCCGGGCAGCCCAGCGGGCGGCGCCGCAAGCTCGGCACGCCTCCCGAGGGTGTGGAGCGGCCGGTCGAAGCCCCGGCGCGCCCGCACCCCGTGCTCCCCTCGCCCCCCTCGGAGGGCCAGGGCCGTGCCTACGCCATCGGGGCGCCGGACGAGGGCGCCGAGGGGCCCCAGCCGCTCGACGGTCCCGGCGGCGCGGTCGAGGTGGCCAACCGACCGCAGCCGCAGCCCGTCGACGACGAGCTGCCCCCCGAGCCGCTCGACAATCCGCGCCGGCTGCTCGTGTGGCCCGCGCCCGACGTCTCCACCCAGCAGGCGCTCAGTGAGCGCGGCTACCGGCCCGTCGTCGTGCACTCCCGCGAGGAGGTCGATGCGCAGATCGCCGCGTTCCCGGCCGCGCTCTTCGTCGACCCGCTCACCGGTCCGATCACCCGTACCGCGCTCCAGTCGCTGCGTCAGGCGGCGGTCGCGGCGGAGGTCCCCGTGCTGGTCACGGCCGGGCTCGGGCAGGCCACGCGGGAGGCGGCGTACGGAGCCGACCCGGCCGTCCTGCTCAAGGCGCTCGCGCCGCGCGACAGCGAGCAGCACCCCTCGCGCGTGCTGCTCATCGAGGAGCACGAGGAGATCGCGCTCGCCCTCACCGCGACCCTGGAGCGGCGCGGCATGCAGGTCGCCCGCGCCGCCACCGACTCCGAAGCGGTCACGCTCGCCGCCCAGATGCGCCCGAACCTCGTCGTGATGGACCTCATGCAGGTACGCCGCCGACGAGCCGGAATCGTCGACTGGCTGCGCGCCAACGGGCAGTTGAACCACACCCCGCTGGTCGTCTACACCTCGGCCGGCATCGACCAGGCGGAGCTGCCGAAACTCTCGTCCGGCGAGACGGTCCTGTTCCTGGCGGAACGGTCCACCAGCGGCGAGGTACAGGGCCGCATCGTGGACCTTCTGGCGAAAATCGGCACCAATTAGCACATGACGGCGGGCCATCGTGGGCCCAACGTGGGCCCGACGTGGGGCCCACGTTGGGGACGGCGGGCCACCGCGGGCCCGCCGGGGTCGCTCGGGGGACCTGGTGTCACGCGGTCATATGCGTAGGCTGGCTGCGGCGCGCGACACCGTACGAACCACGAGGAGAGACCCGTGGCCCCCACGCGCTCCGCCATGCGTCAGGAACACACCACCGTCCCCGCCGACAACGGCGAGGTCACCCTGCTCATCGCCCGCCAGGTCGAGGAGGGGTACGAGGAAGCGTTCGAGCAGTGGGCGGGCGAGATCCTCGCCGCGGCGAGGCGCTTCTCCGGGCACCTCGGGCACGGACTCTTCCGGCCCGCCGCCCCCGGCGCACCCTGGTTCCTCGTCCACCGCTTCCGGGATTCAGCCGCGCTCGAACGTTGGCAGAGTTCGAAGGAGCGGGCGCTGTTCTTCTCCAACTGCACCGGGCACCACCACACCGAGATAGCCCGGCGCGAACTGACCGGCATGGAAACCTGGTTCGCCAAGCCCGGCGCGTCCCGGCCCGCGCCGCCCCGCTGGAAGATGGCGATCAGCTCGGGCCTCGCCATCTTCCCGATCTCCCTGCTGGGCAACGCGGTGCTCGGCCCCTATCTGACCGGCCTCCCGCTGGTGGCGCGGACGGCTGTGTTCACCGTGCTGTTCAGCGTGCTCATGACGTACGTCGCCATGCCGACGACGAGCCGTCTGCTCCGCCGCTGGCTGCACGCGTAGGCACGCGCCGCGCCGCGCCACGCCACCCCAACCGGGCGAGCACATGCCGACTGCCACACGCCGGGCCGCACGCACAGGGGTGCCCGGGGGTGCTCCGCCAGGCCGGGGCCCCAGGCCGGGGCCCCCAGGCCGGTGCCCCCAGGCCGGTGCCCCCAGGCCGGTGCCCCCTGGCCGAGGGTGACCCTCAGGCCCGCGCCCGCCGGCCGGGTGCGCCCAGGCCCCCGCCTGCCTAGCCCAGCTCCGTCACATCCAGCTCCCCGTCCGCGTACTGCCGGCGGATCACCTTCTTGTCGAACTTGCCCACACTCGTCTTCGGCACCGACTCCACCAGCGCCCAGCGCTCCGGCAGCTGCCACTTGGCGATCCGCCCCGCGAGGAACTCCTTCAGGGCGGCGTAGTCGGCCGTGGCGCCGGGCTTCAACACGACTGTGGCGAGCGGGCGTTCGCCCCATTTGGCGTCCGGCACGGCGACAACCGCCGCCTCGGCGACCTCGGGGTGGGCCATCAGGGCGTTCTCCAGCTCCTGGCTGGAGATCCACTCACCGCCCGACTTGATGACGTCCTTCGCGCGGTCGGTGAGGCTGAGATAGCCGTCGGGGCTGATGACGCCGACGTCACCGGTGCGCAACCAGCCGTCCGGGCTGAACTTGTCGGCGGGGCGGAAGTCCTCGCCGCCCACACCGCCGAAGTACGCGCCCGCGATCCAGGGGCCGCGCACCTCCAGCTCGCCCGCCGACTCCCCGTCCCAGGGCAGGAACCCGCCACCGGGTCCGGTGAGCCGCGCTTCGACCCCGGCGGGGAAGCGGCCCTGCGTGATGCGGTACGGCCACTCCTCCTCGGCGGTGAGCCCGGCCGGCGGGTTGGACATGGTGCCGAGCGGCGAGGTCTCCGTCATGCCCCAGGCGTGACAGAGCCGCACACCGATCTTGTCGTACGCCTCCATCAGCGCGGGCGGGCAGGCCGAACCGCCGATCGTGACGTTCCGCATCGAGCTGAGGTCGCGCGGCCGGGCCGTGACCTCGGCGATCAGGCCCTGCCAGATGGTGGGGACGGCCGCCGCGTACGTCGGCTTCTCGCGCTCGATCATGTCGGCGAGCGGAGCGGGCTGGAGGAATCGGTCGGGCATGAGCATGCTCACCCCGGACATGAACGTGGCGTGCGGCAGGCCCCAGGCGTTCACATGGAACTGCGGCACCACGACCAGCGTGGTGTCCTGGTCGGTGAGGCCCATCGACTCCGCCATGTTGACCTGCATGGAGTGCAGATAGATCGAACGGTGGGAGTAGACGACACCCTTGGGGTCGCCCGTGGTGCCGGAGGTGTAACACATGGCGGCGGCACTGCGCTCGTCCAGCTCCGGCCAGTCGTATGTCGTGGGACGGCCTGCGAGCAGCTCCTCGTACTCGTGCACCTGCGGGCCGGTGCCGTCGAGGTCGTCGAGGAGCGAGCGGTCGCCGGGACCCGACACCACGAGGTGTTCGAGGGTCGGCAGATGGGGGAGGAGCGGGACCAGCAGCGGCAGCACCGAACCGTTGACGATCACCACCCGGTCGGCGGCGTGGTTGACGATCCAGATCAACTGCTCGGCGGGGAGCCGCAGGTTGAGGGTGTGCAGCACGGCGCCCATGGAGGGAATCGCGAAGTAGGCCTCGACGTGCTCCGCGTTGTTCCACATCAGGGTGCCGGTCGCCTGGCCGTCCTCGACCCCGAGCTCGCGCAGGGCGTGGGCCAGCTGAGCGGCCCGGGCGCCGATCTCGGCGTAGCTGCGGCGGTGCGGTTCGGCCTCACCGGTCCAGGTGGTGACCTGGGACGTGCCGTGAATCGTCGACCCGTGGGTCAGGATCCGCGAGATCAGCAGCGGTACGTCCTGCATGGTGCTCAGCACGGCGTCCTCCCGGTGAGCGCTACGGTGCGCTCTGTGGCGATAGGGTCTGCCGAATTCTGCTCACGTACCGCGCGGTATGTCACTACCCGAGAGTAGTTTCGGGTCCGGTTCTCCGAAGTTACCTGGAGATACTCCGCCGGCGAGCGCGGCATGAGATCCGGCCGTCACCGCGCGTCACCGCGGGGTATGGCCGTGTACGAGTCGCCGGGCGTATCGCCGTGGGTATCGCCGTGTACGCGTCACCGTAGGGGCGTCGCCGTGTAAGCGTCACCGTATGGGTTCGAGCTCCGGGTCCTCGCGGAGCTTGCCGAGCGCGCGCGACACCGCGCTCTTGACCGTGCCCACGGAGACACCCAGCACCTCGGCGGTCTGCGCCTCGCTCAGGTCCTCGTAGTACCGCAGGACGACCATGGCCCGCTGGCGGTCGGGCAGCTTCATGACCGCCCGCCACATGGCGTCGTGCAGCACCTGCTGCTCGGCGGGGTCGGGACCGGCCACGGTCTCCGGCTCGGGCAGCTCCTCGCAGGCGAACTCGTCGACCTTGCGCTTGCGCCACTGCGACGTACGGGTGTTGAGCAGGGCGCGGCGCACATAGCCGTCGAGCGCCCGGTGATCCTCGATGCGGTCCCAGGCGACGTACGTCTTGGTCAGCGCCGTCTGCAGCAGGTCCTCGGCGTCGCTCGCGTTCGCGGTCAGCGAGCGCGCGGTGCGCAGCAGCACGGGGCCCCTGGCGCGGACGTACGACGAGAAGGACGCGTACGCGGGGTAGGGCGTCGCCGCCCGGGAGGCGGTGGTGCAGACGGGCGTTGTCATGGCTCCACGCTATGAGCGCGAAGGCCCCCCGGGATCGGCCCCAGGTCCCGAAGCGGTGTCCGCCTCAGGTTGTAGGGGTGGGGGTGGCTGCACCTCCTGAAGGTGGAGGACGCGACCCGGGCCCTCAGGGTTCAGCCCGGGCAGCAAGGGCCGACTCAGCCGATGCGGGCGACCGGCGCGTCGACCTGGTTGCGGTCCACCGCCATCCGGTACCCGCCGTGCGTCTCCGTCACATCACCCGCGTACTGGTGGATGCGCGAGTGGTGCCAGGCGTCCTCGCGCAGCGACTCCTCCTCATATACGGCGGCTTCGGTGTGCCAGCGGGCGAACCAGATCACCGCCGGAAGGTCGCCCACCCCGGACTGTCTCGCCTGCTCCATCTGCCGTACCCCGGAGTCGGCGCTGCTGTAGAACCCGGGGAGGTAGCCGCGTCCGCGCACCTCGTGGTTCCAGGCCCGCACGAAGTCGAGCGTGATGCGGGCGCACGACGCGTTGCCCACGTTGTACGCCTCCATGTCGAGGAAGAGCGGGCTGCCGGACAGGATGCCGAGTGCTTGCGCCTCCTGCACGGCTTGGGCCGCCTCGGACCGGCCCTGCTTCGCGGGCTCTTTCCCGATCCGCACCCCCTGCTTGTTCTTGGCGTAGACGCACGGCGCCTGCGAGCCCACGAACACGGGCAGCACCTGCCACCCCATGTCGTGCACCTCGCTCACCCAGTTCCTGTTCAGATTCGGCTGTGCCGTGCAGTGGCGTCCGCGGCCTCCGTAGTAGATGCCGACCGCGTGGTACGACGAGCTCCGCCAGCCCCGCATCGCGGCCAGCGACGGCGTGTTGCAGATGTCGAAGGCCGCCCCGGTGAAGTGCGGCGCGACCGCGAAGCGTTCGTCGTCCGGCCCGTCGTCATCGGCCGGTGTCGCGGCTGCTGCTGTGGGGGACAGCAGCGTGACGAGGGCGAGGAGGGCGGCAAGGCCGACGGTGAGCAGTTTGGGGAAGGTGACGGACGTGGCGGACGTGGTGGACGTGGCGGACGTGGTGGAGGGGGCGGCGGAGGGAGAGTCGGAGGGGCGGCAGGAGGAGCGGGGGGAGGCGGAGGAGGTGGTGGGGCTCGGCGCGGAACGGGCCGAGGACTCTTTGATCCCGGAACGCACCGGTGACTCTTCGATCCCGGAACGCGCCAGGGACTCTTTGATCTTGGGACGGGGCATGGCCCGAGTGAACGGCCCAGCGCACGGCCCGGCCACCGCTCAGCCCGTCGCGTCGGCCGTCCGTGCGGAGGATCAGCCGTCCGGCCTGCCCGAGCCATGCCGGCGCCGTCAATCGACCCTGGGCCAACGGCCAACGGCCAACGGCCAACGAACGGCCAACGGCCAACGCCCAGCCCCGGCGCTGTCAGTCGTCCCGCCCCAGGACCAGCCCCGACGTGGGGACGCCCGTGCCGGCCGTGACCAGGACGTGTGCGGCGCCCGGTATCTGGTTCACCGATGTGCCCCGGATCTGCCGCACCCCCTCCGCTATGCCGTTCATTCCGTGCAGGTACGCCTCGCCCAGCTGCCCCCCGTGCGTGTTGAGCGGCACCGCGTCCGCCGCGACGAAATCGGCTGCCTCGCCCGGACCGCAGAACCCGAACTCCTCCAGCTGCATCAGCACGAACGGTGTGAAGTGGTCGTACAGGATCGCCACATCGATCTCGGCGGGGGCGAGCCCCGAGCTCCGCCACAGCTGACGGGCGACCACCCCCATCTCCGGCAGCCCGGCCATCGCGTCCCGGTAGAAACTGGTCATCGCCTCCTGACGACGGCCGGCCCCCTGCGCCGCCGCGCTGATCACGGCGGGCCGCTGCCGCAGATCCCGGGCCCGTTCCGCGGTGGTGACGACGATCGCCTGTCCGCCGTCGGTCTCCTGGCAGCAGTCCAGGAGCCGCAGCGGCTCGACGATCCACCGCGACGCCGCGTGGTCGGCCAGGGTGATCGGCTTGCCGTAGAAGTAGGCCGCCGGGTTGGTCGCGGCATGGCGGCGGTCGGTGACCGCGACATGGCCGAACGCCTCGGGCGTCAGGCGGTAGGTGTGCAGATAGCGCTGCGCCGCCATGGCCACCCAGGACGCGGGCGTCAGCAGCCCGAACGGCAGCGCCCAGCCAAGCGCCGCACCCTCCGCCGACGGCTCGCGCTGCTGCACCCCGGAACCGAAGCGCCGCCCCGAACGCTCGTTGAACGCCCGGTAGCAGACCACCACGTCGGCCACCCCGGTGGCGACCGCGAGCGCCGCCTGCTGCACGGTGGCGCAGGCCGCGCCGCCTCCGTAGTGGACGCGCGAGAAGAAGGACAGCTCGCCCATGCCGGTCGCCTGCGCGAGCGCTATCTCAGGGCTGGTGTCCATCGTGAACGTGACCAGGCCGTCGACGTCCGACGGCGCGAGCCCCGCGTCGTCGAGCGCCGCGTGGACCGCCTCGACCGCCAGCTTCAGCTCGCTGCGCCCGGAGTCCTTGGAGAACTCGGTCGCCCCGATCCCGACGACCGCCGCCCGCCCACCTAGCGCATCGACCCCCCGCACGCTCATGACTCCACCCCCCTGCCGAGAGCTGTCGGCTCAACCGGTCCCGCCGCAGGCACCCATACCCGTACGGTCCCGGTGACGTGATGGCCGAGCCCGTTGGCTCCCGTCACCCGCACCACGGCGACGTCCCCCTCCACCTCGGTGACCCTGCCGGTCAGCGTCATGGTGTCCCCGGGGTAGTTGGGCGCCCCGAGCCGGATCTTCACCGCCCGCAACCGGGCCGTCGGCCCGAAGCAGTCCGTGATGTACCGGCCGACCAGACCATTGGTCGTGAGGATGTTCATGAAGATGTCCGGCGACCCCTTCTCCCGCGCGAGCACCGCGTCGTGGTGCACGTCCTGGTAGTCGCGCGACGCCACCGCGCCGGCCACGATCAGGGTCCGGGTGATCGCTACCTCCAGCGGCGGCAACTCGTCTCCCGCCCTCATACCCCCACCAGCCCCTCTCGCCACTCTCGCCCCTCTCGCTCCCGCACAATCAACTCCCCCAATTCCGCGAGCAGTTCGGCGCCGCACCCCAGATACGCGTCGAGCTGCCGTCCCCAGAGGAAGTGCCGGTGCACCGGGTGTTCGAGGTCCGCCCCGAGGCCGCCGTGCAGATGCTGGCCCGTGTGCACGACACGGGTGCCGGCCTCGGACGCCCACCACGCCGCCGTCAGCGCGTGCGTCCCGTACCGCAGCCTCTCATCCCGCCGCCAGGCCGCCTCATAGGACGTGACCCGTATCGCCTCGGTGTCCATGTACGCTTCGGCCGCCCGCATCAGCACGCCCTGGTTGGTGGAGAGCGGCCGCCCGAACTGCTCACGGGTCGTGGTGTGCAGGACCGCTCTGGCCAGCGAGCCCGCGCACACCCCTGCCTGGAGTCCGGCGAACGCGGTGCGGGCGGTGGCCAGCACGTCCTCATATGCCCCCGTCTCCACCCTCGTCTCCTTGTCCATCCCCGTTTCCGCGTCCATCCCCGTTTCCGCGTCCATCCCCGTTTCCGAGTCCACCCCCGTTCCCGTGTCCGCTCCGGCCCCCGCGTGCGCCCCGCCCACCCGCTCGGCCGGGGTGGAGTCGAGCGTGAGGCGCCCGGCCGACCAGGGCGCGGTCGTCTCCACCGGCTCGGTCACCGCGTCGGCGACCCGCACCAGCCACAGGCGCCGTTCCACGTCCGGGACCAGCACATGGGTGGCGTCCCGCAGCCATGGCACGAGCGGTACCACCCCGCTCAACTCGGCTTCACCGAGGGCCCGTACGCGGCCCGCTCCGGCGGGGAAGGCTCCGGTCACCACAGCCGTACCCTCGCGCAGCGCCGGCAGCAGCCGCTCGCGCTGTTCGGCCGTGCCGTGCGCGCTGAGCGGCAGGACGCCGTAGACGCAGGCCGCCGCGAACGGGACCTGTGCCGTGGTCCTGCCCTGTTCCTCCAGGGCGAGAACCAGCCCGAGCAGACCGACCTCCTCGACGGCCGCGAGCAGCCCGGCCCCGCACAGCGCTTTCCACAGCTCGGCGTCCGTGCCCGTGCCGGCCGCGGCGAGCCGTTCGTGGGTCGACAGGTCTCCGAAGATCTGCGCCGCGAGGTCGCGCACGGTGGCCTGCTCATCGGTGGGCGTGAAGTCCATCAGGCCACCTCCGCCCGGAAGAGCGGAAGTTCCAGCTCGTCGTCCACCCGCGTGAATTCGAGGCGTACGGGCATGCCGATCCGCACCTCGTCCGGCGCCACCCCGACCACATTGCTGATCATCCGCACGCCCTCCGCGAGCTCGATCAAGCCGACCGCGTAGGGCGGGTCGAAGGCAGGAAAGGGCGGGTGGTGCATCACTACGAATGAGAACACCGTGCCCTCGCCGCTCGCCTCCACCGTGTGCCACCCCGTCGAACCGCAGGCGTGGCACCCCGGCAGCCAGGGAAAGCGCAACTCGGCGCAGTCGTCGCAGCGCTGGATCAGCAACCGACGCTCGGCCACGCCCGCCCAGAACCCGGCGTTGTCCCGGTTGACCACGGGCCGGGGGCGCGCGGGCCGGGACCGAGGCGACCGGTCAGGGGGTCGTTCGGCATCGGCCGACTGCCGCAAACTCCGATGCGCGGGCGCGTATTTGAGAATGCGGAAACGGTGCGTGCCGGCGAGCTCGTCGTTGGCCAGGACGTCCATCCGTGTGGTGATGAAGTGGCCGGTACCGAGCTTGGTGGTCTTGCGCTCCGACACCGACTCGATCACCGCGTCGTAGCTGACGCGGTCCCCGGGCCGCAGGTCGCGTACGTACTCCTGCTCGCAGTCCGTCGCCACCACCGAGGCGTAACCGGCGTCGTCCAGCAGCTCGAACAGCTCGTCGTAGGCCGTGGCGCGGCCCGTGCCGTCCCCGTGTCCGGACAGGCCGCCCATCGTCCAGGCCTGGAGCATCGTCGGCGGCGCTACGGCGTCGGGCCCGGTGTAGGCGGCATGGGTGTCGCCCATCGCCTCGCACCAGTGCCGGATCATCGCCTCGTTGACCAGGTCCTTGCCCACCCCCGCGGTCGCCGCGGCCTGCCCCTCGAACTTCTTCAGCCGGCCCAGAAACTCCACCTCGCTCCCCCCGAGCCCCCCGGCCGCTCCGCCGGCCCCGTGCCCCCCAAGCCCCCCGCTCGCCCCAGCCGATGCGCCACCTCCGTTGCCTCCCAACCCCCCGCTCACACCGCCCGATGCGTCACCGCCGTGCTCCCCGAGCGCCTCGCCCACCCGGGCCGGCCCCTTCTCCTCACCCACCCCGTTCACCCCGCCCCCGTCTCTCACCGCTTCCCCCGTTTCATCCCGAGCCGCATCGTCGCGACGATCTCCCGCTGCACCTCGCTCACCCCGCCCCCGAACGTGTTGATCTGTGCCGCTCTGTTCATCCGCTCCAGCTCCCCGTCCCCGAAGACGCCGGGCGAACCGCCCCGTATCAGGGCCGCGTCCCCCACGATTTCCCGACACATTCGATACGTTTCGACCGCGGACTCCGTTCCCGTGAACTTCACGCCGCTGGCGTCTCCCGGCGCCAGATTTCCGGCCCCGACATCCCCCACCAAACGCCAGCTGAGCAGGCGATTCACCGCCAGCCTCGCGTGTGTGGCAGCCACCTTCGCCTTCACCCATTCGTGGTCAACCCGGCGCTCGGATGTCACCGGATCGGGCGTACAGGCGGCGGTGAGCGCGGCCTCGTAGAAATCCTCGGCCTGCATGCCGATCGCGGCGAGCGCGACCCGCTCGTGGTTGAGCTGGTTGGTGATCAGTCCCCAGCCCGCGTTCTCCTCGCCGACCAGGTTCCCGAGCGGCACCCGGATGCCGTCGTAGTACGTGGCCGTGGTGGTCAGACCGCCGACCGTCTCGATCGGGGTCCATGAGAATCCGGGCGCGCCGGTCGGCACCAGGACGATCGAAATACCCTTGTGCTTGGGCGCCGCGGGGTCGGTGCGGCAGGCGAGCCAGATCCAGTCGGCGTTCTGGGCGTTGGAGGTGAACACCTTCTGCCCGTCGACCACCCATGCGTCGCCGTCCCGCACGGCTCTGGTGCGCAGGGCGGCCAGGTCGGTACCGGCCTCCGGTTCGCTGTAGCCGATCGCGAAGACGAGATCGCCGCTGAGGATCCTGGGCAGGAAGTACGCCTTCTGCTCGGTGGTCCCGTACTTCATCAGGGTCGGCCCGACCGTGTTGAGGGTGACCATGGAGACGGGTGCGCCTGCCCGGTAGGCCTCGTCGAAGAAGACGAACTGCTCGTCGGCGCCGCGCCCTTGGCCCCCGTATTCGACGGGCCAGCCGAGCCCCAGCAGCCCGTCGGCGCCGATCCGGCGCAGCAGCGAGCGCTGGGTGTTCGGGTCCGTGTCGGCCCCCGATCCCGGCCCTGCGGGCAGCAACCGGGCGAAATAGGCGCGGAGTTCGGCGCGCAACCGCTGCTGGCGCTCGGTCGGGGCGAGGTGCACGACGGGGGCCTTCCGTGCGTACGGGACGTACGAATGCGTACGGGTGCGAGTGCGGGTGCGGGTGCGGGTGCTGGTGCTGGTGCAGGTACTGGTGCGGGTGCTGGTGCGTAACTGATGAGGCGCGCGTGCGCGTGCGTAACCGATGAGATGCGCGCGCGTACGGATGAGCTGCGCCCCAAACGTTTCCTGACTGTCCGTCAGATACGGCTCGGCTGTCAATGCCCGCGCATCACACGCACCGGCGGCCGACCGCGCGTCGGCGTCCCGCACCGGCCCGGCGCACCAACGGCACGCGCCCAGTCAGACGCACCCGTGGCGCCCCTTCCCGGGGCGTTCCGGGATATCGCTTCCAGCGGTACCGCTCCGGGCCGCCGCTCCCGGGGCGACCCTCCCGGTGTACGCGAACGGCCCGGGTGGCCGTGCCGCAGCACTCTCACCCGGGCCGTCGTTCACCCCATGGACCGGACCCCGCAGCAGGGGTCGCGGGTCACCACAGGCGGGTGAAGTTCACGGCGACATTGTGGTTGCCCTGGTTGATCGACGTGAACGCGGAGCCGTTCACCTGGGCGGTGTTGTTCTGGTTCGAGGCGCCGGAACCGACGGCCTGCTGCTGTGAGGTGGACGAGTTCCCCCGGTTGTCGTGTCCGACCCCGCTGCCGCTGATGGTCGCCACCGCCGCGTTCGATCCGTGGCCCGCGATGGCTCCGTTGTCGGCGGTGGCCACACCCGAGAAGAGGGCGGCGGCGAGGGGCAGCGCGGCAACGGTGGCGAGGACGCGAGCGGTACGGATGCTTGCCATGTCAATTCCTCCAGGAACCAGAAGTACGGGTTGGTTCGGCGTTGTTGGTTCGGCGTTCCGGACCGCCCGTACCTCTCGTGCATGAGGTAAGTGCGGTCTGTTCCCAGGCAGTTGGCCGGCCGCCTCGGACGCTTGGTGACGACGTCGCGAGATCAGAGTTGCCCACCGAATCCCCGGCGAACCAGTCATCGGGGTACCTTTCGCCCGCAAGCGTGAGGACATGTCGATAAACCCCCAATGCGACACCAACTCTCCGGCCAGGACGGACCTATCCACCGCGGAGCCGCGCCGCCCCAAGGGAAGAACCGTTTCCGCTCAGATTCGGCCAACCTTGGCCGCCACCCTCAGCTCACCTGAAAGACACCGGCACGCCACCGAGCCGTCGCGCCCCACGGGTGGGGTCGGGGGTGGGGCCGGAAACCGTGTGAGCGGAGCAGCCCCGGACAGGGATTCCTTTTCTCGAACATTCGTACGAACATGGAGCCATGGCCACCATCGACCGGCAGGCAGCCACCCTGGCCCTCGCCCACGCCCTGTCCGCCGCCGAGCGCGGCCTGCCCGTCATCCCGCTGTCACGCACCAAGCTCCCCGCGCTCCCCTCGCCGCACCGCAACGGTTCGCATCCCGTGCTCTGCCGCGGCGAGTGCGGGCTCCCGGGGCACGGGGTGCACGACGCGACCGCCGACCCGGCCAGGGTGCGCGCGCTGTTCGCGGCCGCGCCCTGGGCCACCGGCTACGGCATCGCCTGCGGCCGGGCCCCGCACCACCTCATCGGGATCGACCTCGACACGAAGCCTCCGGGCGCCGACGCCACGGCCGCGCTCCAACACCTCGCGCTGCGCCACCTGTTCACGATCCCCGAGACCGTGGTCGTGATCACCCCGAGCGGGGGCCGCCACATATGGCTGACCGGGCCGCCCGACGCGGTCGTGCCCAACTCGGCGAGCCGCCTCGCCCCCGGCATCGACATCCGAGGCGCCGGCGGGTACCTCGTCGGGCCCGGCTCCCTCACCCACCGGGGCGTCTACCGCCTCGCCCCCGGCACCGCCCACCTCGGCCCGGCCCCCTGCCCCGGCACCCTGCTCGACCTGCTGACCCCGCCGCCACGGCCCCACCACCCCGACCGGCCCGGCGACCATCATGGTCAGGGCCTGGTGCGCTTCGTCCTCGCCGCCCACGAGGGCCAGCGCAACACCCGCCTGTTCTGGGCGGCGTGCCGGGCCTACGAGAACGGCATCGGGGAGCACCTCACGGCCGCTCTCACCGCAGCCGCCATCCGCACCGGCCTCACCCCACACGAGGCCCACGCGACGATCGCCTCGGCGGCACGGATGAGCGCGGCACGGTAAGGAGCGGCCCCTGCGAACGCCGAGAAGGGGCGCCCGGAAATCCGGAACACCCCTTCTCACAGCAGGCCCTGGGGCCTGCGACTGCGGTGGGTGTGGGATTTGAACCCACGGTGACATCGCTGCCACGACGGTTTTCAAGACCGTTCCCTTAGGCCGCTCGGGCAACCCACCCTCGCCCCGCCGACCAGCGACGGAGCGGGTACAGCGTACCGGCCTCGGGCGGGTCGCGGGGGCGGGGGCCGCGCGGTGGTGTGCTGCGGGGCGTCAGCGGGGGTCGGCGCCGTCTTCCTTTCTCGAAGCATCACGTCATCGGGGGGCGGTGGCGCTCTTCTTTTCTCGGAGCATCATCCGGATCGAGTCCGCGACCGCGTGGAAGTTCGGGCCGTTTCCGAGGACATGGAAGTGTTCGGGCTTGTCGACGTCCCCGTGGCCACCCGTGCAGCGGCGCGTCAAACCGCCTCCCCTGGCCGTCCCGCCACTGCGGCCAGTGCAGGAAAACAAGCCAGTGGTCGGGCGGCTTTGGCCGATATGCACGCGCCCACGCAGCAGCGCGCCCGCGGTGACGCTCTCACGAACGTCATCGCGGGCGGCTACGGCCTACGAGCCGACGGGCCCTGCGTGCTGTGGGCCTGGGCCTACCGGCGGCCGGTCAGTTGCTGTCGCCCTTGCGCTCGCCCAGCGTGATCGTCACCGTGTTCTCCTTGCCGTCACGCGTGTACGTCACCTGCACCTGGTCGCCCGGCTGGTGCGTCCAGATCTCGCTGATCAGCGTCGGGCCGCTGTCGATGGGCATGTCGCCGAACTTGGTGATGACGTCGCCCGGCTTCAGGCCCGCCTTGTCCGCGGGGCCGCCCGGCGTGATCGGCTGCTGGCTGCCGCTGCCCTGCTGGGAGATCTGGGCGCCGTCCGTGCCGCCGCCCGGGGCGGCGCCGCTGCCCTGCTGGATGCCGACCGAGGCGCCGATCACCGGGTAGACCGGCTGCCCGGTCTTGATGAGCTGCTCCGCGACGTTCTTCGCCTCGTTGATCGGGATGGCGAAACCGAGGCCGATCGAGCCTGCCTGGGACTGGCCGCCCATGCCGCCGGTGCCCGCCGACTGGATCGCCGAGTTGATGCCGATCACCGCGCCGGCCGAATTGATCAGCGGGCCGCCCGAGTTGCCCGGGTTGATGGAGGCGTCGGTCTGCAGGGCGCTCATGTACGAGGCCTTGGAGTTCTGCCCGTCGCTGGAGGCCACCGGACGGTTCTTGGCGCTGATGATGCCGGTGGTGACGGTGTTGGAGAGACCGAAGGGCGCGCCGATCGCGATGGTCGAGTCGCCAACCGCGACCTTGTCCGAGTTGCCCAGGGAGAGCGGCTTCAGGTTGGACGGGGCGTTCTTCAGCTTGATGACGGCCACGTCGTAACCCTGGGCGCGGCCCACCACTTCGGCGTCGTACTTCTTGCCGTTGGAGAACGTCGCGGACAGCTTGCCGCCGCTCGCCGCGGAGGCCACCACATGGTTGTTGGTGAGGATGTGGCCTTCCTTGTCGTAGATGAAGCCGGTGCCCGTGCCGCCCTCACCGTCGCTGCCCTGGGCGTCGATCGTGACCACGCTCGGCAGCGAGTTGGCGGCGACCCCGGCCACCGTGCCCGGGTCGCGCTTGAAGTCCTTGGGGGTGTCCGAGGAGGCCACCGTGGTGGAGCCCGACCCGCCGTTATCCCGGTCCGCGGCGAAGTAGCCGATGGCTCCGCCGATCCCGCCGGCCACCAGGGCGGCCGCCACGACCGCGGCGATCAGGCCTCCGCCGCCGCGCTTGCGCGGGGCGGGGGGCTGCGGGGCGCCCCAGGGCTCGCCCGGGTTGCCCGCGCCACCGCCTCCGTAGGAGGGGAGCACCGGCGGGGGCGGCGGCCAGCCGGCGCCACCCTGCTGCGGGGGAGCCGACTCGTGCGCCGCGTACGCCGGCGCCGCCGGGGCGCCCGGGGTTGCGGGCAGCGGGGCGGTGGCCGGGTCCGGTGCGTGCCCCGGGGCGGCCCCGGCCGACGGCGGTACGGGTTCGTGGACGAGCGTGCTCTCCGCGCCACCGGGCGCCGCGTCCGAACGGGCGGTATGGGCGGCATGGGCGTCGGTGGGCGCGGGGGCCGCGCCCGGGGCGGGAGCTGCGGCAGGTGCGGGGGCTGCGGCGGGCGCGGGAGGTGCAGCAGGTGCAGACGACGGGGCAGGCGGGACGGCCGGAACCGCGGTGCCCTCGTTCTCGGTGCTCACAGCTTGCTCTCCTCGGGTTCCACTCGGTCTTGGGGACGGTCCGGCGGGGCCGGCTGGCTGCCGGGCTCCGGCATGGGGCTCGGCACCACCCATGGTGCGTCAGGGGTCCGACATCGGACCCCGCACGGTGCGGATGACTCCGCTCAGCTTTTCCCACCGCACGTCAGGCCACTGTAAGCAGGAGCTGTGTATTCGTGCGCCAACCTGTGCCCCGGCGGTGGCACGATGACGCGGTGACCCAAGCACGGCAGCACAGCCCGCACACCCCAGACCCCGCCCGCGTCCAGGTGGTCGCCCACCGAGGAGCCTCCGAGGACGCGCCCGAGCACACGCTCGCCGCGTACATGAAGGCGATCGAGGACGGGGCCGACGCCCTGGAATGCGATATCCGGCTCACCGCCGACGGCCACCTCGTCTGCGTCCACGACCGGCGGGTCAACCGCACCTCCAACGGCCGTGGCGCCGTGTCCACCCTGGAGCTCTCCGATCTGGCCGCGCTCGACTTCGGTTCCTGGAAGGACAGCGAGGAAAGCCCGGACTGGAAGGACCGCGAGTTCACCTCCGTCCTGACCCTTGAGCGGTTGCTCGAACTCGTCTCGGACGCCGGGCGCCGGATCGAGCTGGCCATCGAGACCAAACACCCCACCCGTTGGGCCGGCCAGGTGGAGGAGCGTCTCGTCGACCTCCTTAAGAGGTTCGGCCTCACTCAGCCGCCGCCGGCCGGTGAAACCTCCCCGGTCCGCATCATGAGTTTCTCCGCGCGCTCCCTGCACCGGGTGACCGCAGCGGTCCCCGACATCCCGACCGTCTACCTGATGCAGTTCCTGTCGCCGCGGCTGCGCGACGGGCGGCTGCCGGCCGGTGCGCGGATCGCCGGCCCCGGTATGCGCATCGTGCGCAACCACCCCGCCTATATCGAGCGGTTGCACCGCGCGGGGCACCGCGTGCACGTCTGGACGGTGAACGAACCCGAGGACGTCGACCTGTGCGTAAGCCTCGGAGTGGACGCAATCATCACCAACCGGCCAAAACAGGTCCTGTCCCAACTCGGGCGTATGTAAAGCCCCTTACAGGGTGTGCACCGGCGCGTTCGCTCCGTATTCGACCGTGACGAATGCGTCTCCCGACGCCGGTTGGCCGGTTTCCGGTCCAGTCCATTGGGGCATTCACACCGTGGCGTGGGGCGAAGGAGGTCTCGGGGGTGGCGTTGGTGGTGGCACAGGAGGTGCCCACGTCGTCGAGCATGGCCGTACCCCATGGCCCTGCGGGCGTGGGCAAGGCGCGACACCGGATGCGCGAGCAACTGCTCGGCAACGGGGTGGCCGAGCCGGTCGTGGACGATGCCGTACTGATCCTGTCCGAACTGCTCAGCAATGCCTGCCGGCACGGCAGGCCGCTGGGACGGTCCGACATCGGTGACGGCGACATCGAGGCGGCCTGGCACATCGACAAGTCGGGGCAACTGACGGTCGAGGTCACGGACGGGGGCGGCCCGACCAGGCCCATCCCGGCGACACCGTCGGTGACCGCGCGCGGTGGCCGGGGGCTGAACATCATCAACGCCCTCTCCGAGGACTGGGGCGTACGGGACAGCGCGTCCGGCGAGGTCACGGTGTGGGTGATCCTCACGGCGGGGCATCACCACGACGATTTCGCTACGCGCGTCGCAGGACCGGCGACGGTGCCGAGCCTGGAGTTCGCGGACGCGTTCGACGACCTGGAGTGAGCGGAAGCCGGGCGCAGGACGGACCAGCGGAGGCCGGGCCGGCGGTGGTGGGCCGGCTGGGTGCGGCGGGCGGCGACCGGGCAGCCGGGCGGCACCGAGCAGGGACCGGGCACCGAGCAGTGGCGGGGAGGCCCGGGCGGCGCCGAGCAGTGACCGGGCGGGTCGAAGGTCCGGCTCGGCCGCGTCCGGGCGGTTCGTGCGGCTAGGCTCGCGCCCGACACAGCGACACCGCACCACCGCAGTCGGGAGAGAGCCACACCATGGCCAAGAAGCGTCCCCAGGCGAAGGCCGTCAAGCCGCAGATCAGCGACGGGGAGATCCCGGTCGTCGGGGCCCGTGAGCCCTGCCCGTGCGGCTCCGGCCGCCGTTACAAGGCGTGTCACGGGCGGGCCGCGTCGCACGCCGTGACCGAGCTGGTCCAGCGTCCCTTCGAGGGCCTGGCCGGCGAGTGCGACTGGGTCGCGCTGCGCGAACTGGTCCCGGCGGCGACCGTGCCGCTGACGCTGAAGGACCCGCTGCCCGACGGCGTGCCTTCGGTGACGCTGGCGACCGTGCTGCCGATGGCGTGGCCGGCGCTGCGCCGCGAGGACGGCTCGGTGCTGCTCGGCCTCCAGAACGACACCCCCTCCGGCGACCTCAGCCGCGATCTGGCGGACACCCTCAAGCGCGCGCTGGTCGCCGAGCCCGGCTCGCCGGTCGCCGCCCAGCGCGCCGAGTCCGACGGCCCCCGCCTCCAGGACCTGCTCGACCCGGCCGCCCCGTTCGAGCCGGAGGTGCACACCGGCTTCGAGTTCTGGGTGCCGGACGCGGACAGCGCCGCCACCGAGGTCGCGGCCTCTCTTGAGCGCGCCAACGCCGCCGCCATCCCGACCGTACGGCTGACGTCGGTCGACGCCTCGTACTGGTGCGAGACCCCGGAGAAGAACCACCTGCGGTGGGTCATGCCGCACCCGGAGGAGAAGCTGCTCGACGCGCTGGCGCGGCTGCACGCGGCCGGCACGTCCTCCCTCGGTGAGGGAACCCGGCTCGTGGGCTCCTTCCGTGCGCACGGCCTGACCGTGCCGGTCTGGGACCTGCCGGCCGGCATGGGCGCCGAGGAGTGCGAGAAGCCGGCCGCCGAGTTCGCCGAGCGGCTCGCCGGCGCACTCGCGAGCGAGGAGCCACTCACCGCGGACGAGCGCCGGGCCCGCGGCGGGCTCACCAACCGCCAAGTGACGCTCAGCTGAGAGTGACGGCGGCGCCCCTTCCGGCTGCCCGCCAGGTGACTCCTGTCACAACTCGCCGTACTCGCAGGTAAATCGGTGTCCGAATTACCGAGATCGAATTTGCGAACGACCGATCTCTTGTTACGGTTCTAAGAGCCCGGTCGCTGGTGCATCCCCCGTCGCCAGCGATCGGGCCCTTCCATGTGCCGGTTCGCTCAACGAGCCGGGCGTTCCGTGGAGTTGCTACCGGAACGCAGCAGCAGCGGTGAGTCCTCTCCCGCCCCCGCGAACTCCGCCACCGCCGCATACACGCCCGCTCGCGCGGCCCCCTCCGTCCGCCTCTCGTGCGGGGTGTCGCAGGAATCGGGCTGGTCGTCGGCGGCCACCTGGCAGGTCGTCTCCAGGGTCCGCCCGTCCGGGCCCATCAGCGTGAGGGCGGAGTTCAGCTCCCGTCCGGTGGCGTTGCGGTAGTAGGTACGCCCCCAGGTGTCGCGCCCCTCGCCCAGTACGCAGGTCTGCGCCTCAACCCCTTCGGGGGAGACCAGCGCGGGGCCACAGCGCGCGATCGCGGCCTGGGCGGCCCGCGACCATGGCTTGTTCACCGGCACGAGCGCGTGGGTGAGGGGGCTTTTTGCGTCATCCGCCGCGGCTCTTTTCTCGGGCCCTCCCGCGGGCCCCGCCGAAGCGACCAACGGCAGCAGCACGGCGCCCACCACGACGGCCGTGAGCCCGGCCACGCGGAGGTGCTGGAGATTCATTGGGGGACCCGCCTGCCCTGGAATTCCTGATGGTGGGCCGAAGATAGCCACGGAAACCGGGCGCCCGGCGCCGCGCACACCCAATTCCCGTACAACCAGGGCCCGCTCGCACCCGAAAGAGTGAAGGCGGCTCGGGAACCGAACCGCCTTCACTGTCATTGGGCCGGTGTGGCCCTCGCGCCCTGTCAGTACGCCAGCCGGCTCCCGCCGTCCGGTGCGCTGGTGCTCGCCTCGACCAGCGCGTCCACCACCGCCTCGACCTCCGGCAGCCAGGGACCGGTCGTCCCCAGCGGGGGCCGCTCCCATCGGATCTGCCCCTTGCCGGTCTGCGACGGGGGCAGCACCAGATAGCCGCCCTCGCTGTGGAAGCGGAGCGAACTGGGCACCCAGTCCTTGGAGTAGAGCAGCTCGCCGAGGCGCTCCATCGAGTACGGAGCAACCAGGAGCGACCACCTGGTGGGGGTCGCCACGATCGGGCCGAGCCGGACACCCATGGAGTCGAGGGCGGCGAGCGCCCGGGCTCCGGCGAGGGCCGGAAGGCTGATCGCGCAGGGCGCGCCGCCGCCGGTGGCGAGCAGGACCGGCGCGGCCGGCCGGTTCGTCCACCACCAGCGGATCATGCGCTCGTCGGTGGTCGCCGCGAGCAGGACGGGGTCGAAGGGGTGTGCTCCCGGCACCGCGCAATCGGGGTCGGGGCAGGCACAGCCGCTGCCGCCCGCGGTCAGTCCCACTCCGGGCACCACGGGCCATTTCCATTGGGTCGCACAGGTCAGCGCGGCGCCGAGCTGAGCAGCCCTTTCACTGCGCCAAAACCGGAACCTGCGTCGCCTTCCGAGGATCTCGCGCATGGGCGCTCGTTCCTTTCCGTTGAACGCCGAGTCCACATCACATGTGCATCACTTCACTGCGCGTACATGCTGCGTGAGCAGGCGGTGGGGATCCGCCACGATGAAACATGGGCCGTCACCAAGGGTGGTGACGGCCACGGCCCGTAACCATTTAAAGCATGGCGAAGGGTGGCGCGTGCATGGCGCTTGCCGTCCTGCGGGCAAAAACCCCGCCGCTCGGGGTGAGGCGTGGCCGGTCGGCTCTTAAGACGCTCAGGCCGTCCGCAAGGTTCCGCGGCAGCTCAACCGCCATGGACCACACCGATTACGTACCCAACACGGTTGAAACGACGCACAGTTGAACGTCTTCAGTCGACCCCAGGACTGGGCCACCAGGGCCATTTTCCGGCCAACTTGGACGCCCCACGGACACCAATAGTCCCGCTATGACAATGCTGGACATCCCCTCACTTGTGCGTGTACATGTGGATGCATTGATAGCGGCGCAGAATGACATGGGGGTTTGCGATGCTATTGAGCAAAATCAACCAGTCGGAAAGCCGGCTGCCATGAGCGCCCCTCACCTGCCGAAAGTGGCTGGAATCGATCCATCTGTTCCGTCTCCGGCGCACACTCACGCGCCGTTGCCCTCACCCGTCGCCCACACCCCGCCCGGTGCGGTGCTCCAGGACCGGCTCGCCGGCTGGGTCTCCGACCTCACCACGCTCCATGAACTCACCGAGCGGCTCGCCCGCACCACCGCGCTCGACGACGCCCTGAACGAACTCCTCAAGGCCGGCGCCGCCCTGGTCGGCGCCCGGCGCGGGCTCGTCGTCCTGGAGCCCGCGGACGGCCTGGGTCCGGTCGTCACCACCGGCCTCGGGCTCGCCCACGCCGACCTCGGCCACATCGAGACCGTGCCGCGCAGCGCCACCGCGTACGGCCGGATCCTGGACGGGCTCCCCGACGCCGACGGCGGCCCCGACCTCATGGCCGACCCGGCCGGCCTCGACCCCCGCCACCGCGAGGTAGCCGCCCGTCTCGGCTACGCCGCCAGCTACGCGCTGCCCCTCACCACCGAGGGCGCCGGGCGGCTCGGTGCCGCCGTCTGGCTCTACGACGAGCGCGCGGAGCCCGTCGAGCGCCGGCAGCACCTGGTCGGCCTCTACATCCGGTACGCGGCCGAACACCTGGCCCGCCTCCTCGAACTGGAGCGGGCCCGCGCCCATGTGGCGACCGTCGCCGAGGAGCTGCTGCCCAGCCGGCTCCCCCGGGTCGCCCGCGTCCAGCTGGCCGCCCGGCACCGCACCGGGCCGCGCGGCGGGGGCGACTGGTACGACGCGCTGCCGCTGCCCGAGGGCGCGCTCGGCCTCGCGGTCGGGTCCGTCACCGGGTCCGGGCCGAGCGCGGTGGCCGCGATGGGCCGGCTGCGCGCGAGCCTGCGGGCGTACGCCGTGATGGAGGGCGAGGACCCCGTCGCCGTCCTGTCCGACCTCGAACTGCTGCTGCGCCTGACCGAGCCCGCCCGCTCGGCCACCGCGCTGTTCGCCTACTGCGAGCCCGCCCCCCGCAAGATCGTGCTCGCCGGGGCGGGACACGCCCCACCGTTGATCATCGGGGAGCGGCGCACCGAGTTCGTGGAGACCTCCCTCTCGGCGCCGCTCGGCATGCTCGCCTGCTGGGAAGCGCCGAGCGTCGAGCTTTCTCCCGACCCGGGAGAAACGGTGCTGCTCTACACGGACGGCCTGCTGCGCCGCACCGGCGACCCCATGGACCGGGCCTTCGCCCGGCTGCACGCCGCCGCGGCGAGCGTCCCCAGGTCGGTGCGCGACGACCCGGACGCGATCCTCGACCACGTGCTGCGCACCCTGCTGCCCGATGGCCTCGACTCCGCCGACCACGGTGAGGATGTGGTGATGCTCGCGGCCCGCTTCGTCTAGGGCCGACGGCCCGCCGGCCTCGGTAAGAGGCACTACGACCCTGGACCCCCTTCCGTACGCCCGTACGATGGAGGACGGCCCAGTGTCGTACCAAGGAGCAGACGTGTCAGAGGAGCTCAGCCCGGCGGAGTCCCATTTTGCTGCTGACGCAGCGGGCCCGGAAGAGACCACCGACGAGAAGCCGATCCAGCAGCGGAAGAACGGCCTGTACCCGGGCGTCTCCGACGAGCTGGCCGCGAACATGAAGTCCGGGTGGGCCGACACCGAGTTGCACGGCCTGGAGCCGATCGCGCAGGCCGGCCACACCGCCGACCGGCGCGCCGCGCTCTCCCGGCGCTTCCCTGGCGAGCGTCTGGTGATCCCCGCGGGCAACCTCAAGACCCGCTCGAACGACACCGAGTACAGCTTCCGCGCCTCCACCGAGTACGCGTACCTGACCGGCGACCAGGCCGAGGACGGCGTGCTCGTCCTGGAGCCCGCGGGCGACGGACACGAGGCGACGCTCTACCTGCTGCCCCGCTCCAACCGTGAGAACGGTGAGTTCTGGCTCTCCGGCTCCGGCGAGCTGTGGGTCGGCCGCCGCCACTCCCTGGCCGAGGCCGAGCAGCTGCTCGGGGTGCCCGCCAAGGACGTCCGCGAGCTGGCCGCCACCCTGGCCGAGGCCACCGGGCCCGTCCGGTGCGTGCGGGGTCACGACGCGTCCATCGAGGCCGCGCTCACCGACAAGGTCACCGCCGAACGCGACGAAGAGCTGCGCGTGTACCTCTCCGAGGCGCGCCTGGTGAAGGACGCGTTTGAAATCGCGGAGCTGCAGAAGGCGTGCGATTCGACCGCCCGCGGCTTCGAAGATGTCGTCAAGGTGCTCGACAAGGCCGAGGCGACCAGCGAGCGCTACATCGAGGGAACGTTCTTCCTGCGCGCCCGCGTCGAGGGCAACGACATCGGCTACGGCTCGATCTGCGCCGCAGGCCCGCACGCCACCACGCTGCACTGGGTGCGCAACAACGGCGAGGTCCGCTCCGGCGACCTGCTGCTCCTGGACGCCGGCGTGGAGACCAACGAGCTCTACACCGCCGACATCACCCGCACCCTGCCGATCAACGGCACCTTCTCGCCGCTCCAGAAGAAGATCTACGACGCGGTGTACGAGGCCCAGGAGGCCGGCATCGCGGCGGTCAAGCCGGGCGCCGCCTACCGCGACTTCCACGACGCCGCCCAGCGCGTGCTCGCCGAGAAGCTCGTCGCCTGGGGGCTGCTCGGCGACATGGACGTCGAGAAGGTCCTTGAGCTCGGCCTCCAGCGCCGCTGGACCCTGCACGGCACCGGTCACATGCTCGGCATGGACGTCCACGACTGCGCGGCCGCGCGCACCGAGACGTACGTCGGCGGCGACCTGGAGCCGGGCATGTGCCTGACCGTCGAGCCCGGCCTGTACTTCCAGGCCGACGACCTGACCGTGCCCGAGGAGTACCGGGGCATCGGCGTCCGCATCGAGGACGACATCCTCGTCACCGAGGACGGCAACACCAACCTGTCCGCCGCGCTGCCGCGCCGCTCGGACGAGGTCGAGGCGTGGATGGCCCAGGTCAAGCAGGCCTGATCCAGGCCGGCCCACGCGGCCGGGTCCAGCCGGCCTGATCCAGCTGCGCTTACGCGGTCCGGGTCCAGCCGGCCCGACCCAGCACCGCTCAAGCGCCCGGGGGCGCGCCGCTCAGCCCACCTTGAGCAGCGCGCCCTCGCGCCATTTGAGGATCTTGTCGAAACTGACCACCGCGCCCCGGCCGGGCCGGTTCCTGAAGTGCACATGGTCGGCGAGCTGTTCGATCAGGCCGAGCCCCCTGCCGTGCTCGGCGAGGCAGCCGGTTCTCGCGGGTGGTGCGGGGCGGCGGGCGCGCCGCGCGGGAAAGCCCGGGCCCGAGTCGGCGACCTCGATGCGGCACTTCTCGCCGTCGAGGTAGGCCGTCACCCGGTAGGCCGCCGAGGCGCTGCCCGCCCCCGTGTCCCCGCCGTGCTCGACGGCGTTGGCGCAGGCCTCGGTGAGGGCGACCGACAAGTCGTAGGAGACGTCGGGGTCGACCCCCGCGGTCTCCATGGTCCCGAGCAGAAGACGCCGGGCGAGCGGCACGCTCGCGGCTTCGCGCCGCAAGTGGAGGGACCACCAGATGCTCATGCTCCAGCCTCCTGGCTGCAACTGCGGCTCGACATAGTCCTTCTCTCTACGGGCGCAGTATTGCCGTAACTACTCGCCCGTAAGCACCCTCTTGACGTGATGGCGCCCGTTCGGCGGATGTACGCGCCCCCGCGCGCCGGTGTAGAGCCACCGCGACCGCCGCTTACGCCGCGGCCGGCCGTGCGGCGGCCGCGGCCAGATGCGACCCCCAAAGGTGACCTTTTGGACCTGGCGTATGGGGCGGGTAAGCCCAGTGCGATGATGGCCCCGCCATGTCTTCCCTCCACGCCCCAGCAGGCGCCGGCCTCCGGCTGCTCAGGGCCGCGGTGTTCGCCGCGGTCTGCGTCGTGCTGTCCGCGATGGGACACGTCATGGCGGCCTGTGCGAGCGTCCCCTGGTGGACGCTGCTCGCCGGTTTCCTCGGAGTGCTCGCCGTCGTGGCTCCGCTCGCCGGGCGGGAGCGCTCGCTGCCGTCCATCGCAGGGGCCCTCGCGATCGGACAGCTCGGCCTGCACGCGCTGTTCGGCATCGGCCAGCACACGGCGGCCGCGTCCGGCAACGGATCCACCGGGGACCTCCCGCTGATCCGGTTCGCCGGACATCTGCTCTGCGGCGACGGCTCGATCCCGCTGACCGCCGCGGACGCCCAGCGCATCGTGAGCGACGCGGGCATCGACCCGGCCGGAATCAGCGGCGGCGGCCACGCCACCGTGCCCGGCATGGCGCAGATGAGCGACTTGATGCCGGGCATGACGGGTGCCGGTCCGGGCGCGGCGCACTCCGCCTCGCTCGCCGCCTCGCTGCTTCCCACGTTTCCCATGCTGCTCTGCCACCTGCTTGCGGCGCTCGCCACGGGTTGGCTGCTGCGGCGCGGCGAGGTCGCGCTTTTCGGCGCGGTGCGCCTGGCCACCGAGTCCGTCACGGTCGCCGCCGAGGACGCCTTCGTACGCTCTCTGCGCCGCGCCCTGTCCTTCGTGGGCGCCCTGTGCGCCGGGCTCCTGGCGGCCGGCGCACAGGGGCCGCGTGTCCCGCTCGCGGATGCGCGCGAGACACCTCCCCCGCCCGGAGCGGCACTGCAGCACTCGGTGATCAGGCGCGGGCCGCCCGCGGCATACGCCCTCGCAGCCTGAACGCGGCCCACTCCCCACACGTACCGCAGGAGTGGTGTCGCGGGTCCCCGCGCATCCGTGCGCGGTGGCCGTCCCCACCCTTCCTGCTCACTGGAGTGTCTCTGCCATGAACGCTGCCCGTTCGCGCACCCGTATCGCCCTCGTCGGTTCCGTCGCCGCCGGCTCTGTCCTGCTGCTGTCGGGAACGGCCTTCGCCCACGTCACCGTGCAGCCCGAGGGAGCGGCCGCCAAGGGCGGTTACGCCGTCGTGGACTTCAAGGTCCCCAATGAGCGCGACAACGCCAAGACGGTCAAGGTCGAGGTCAACTTCCCGACCGACCACCCGCTGGCGTCCGTGATGCCGCAGCCGGTGCCGGGCTGGGACGTCGAAGTCACCAAGTCCAAGCTCGACAAGCCGCTGACCGTGCACGGCAAGCAGATCAACGAAGCCGTCACCAAGGTGACGTGGAGCGGCGGGGCGATCGAGGCCGGCCAGTTCCAGAAGTTCCCGCTCTCCATCGGCTCGCTGCCCACCGACACCGACAAGCTCGTCTTCAAGGCGCTCCAGACGTACTCCAACAACGAGGTCGTGCGCTGGATCGAGGAGCCGAAGCAGGGCGCGGCCGAGCCCGCCAACCCGGCGCCGACGCTTCAGCTGACGGCCGCCGCCACCGGGGCGGGCGGCGCCGCGCCCGCCGCGGACAAGAGCACGGCCGGCCAGAAGACCGCGGCCGCCTCCTCGTCGGACACCGACACCACCGCGCGCGTCCTCGCCGTCGTGGGCATCGTCGTCGGCATCGCGGGCGTGGCCTTCGGGGTCCTCGCCGGGCGACGCCGCTCCGCGTAACCCCCGCCCTCTGCACCCCTTCCACCGGAAAAGACCGGAACATCACCTCATGCGCACCAAGACCGCGCTGACTGCCGCCGCCCTCGCGGCGGCAGCGGCGCTCACCCTGACCGCGTGCGGCAGCAACGGTGACGGCGGCTCGAAGAGCCCCGTCGCCGATGTCTCCGCCTCCGCGAAGACCCAGGCCGCGACCGTGCTCGACCGGCCGTTCACCAAGCCCGACTTCGTCCTGACGGACACCAACGGCAAGAAGTTCGACTTCCGTGCCGAGACCAAGGGCAAGCCGACGCTCATCTACTTCGGCTACACCAACTGCCCGGACGTCTGCCCGCTCACCATGGGCAACATCGCCGTCGCCAAGAAGTCGCTGCCCAAGGCCGACCAGGACAAGCTCCAGGTCGTCTTCGTGACCACCGACCCCGAGCGCGACACCCCCGCCTCGCTCGGCAAGTGGCTCAAGGGCCAGGACCCGTCCTTCATCGGCCTGACCGGCGACTTCGCCACCATCCAGAAGGGCGCACGCTCGATCGGCATCGGCATCGACCCGGCCACCAAGGACAAGGACGGCAAGGTCGTCTCCATGCACGGGGCCCAGGTCATCGCCTTCTCCCCCAAGACCGACCAGGGCTATGTGCTGTACGGCGAGGACGCCACCATCGCCGACTACACCAAGGACCTGCCGAAGATCATCAAGGGGGAGAACCCGTGAACCGCCGCACCACCCGCACCACCCGCTCGACCGTCGCCGCCGTCATAGCCCTGGCCGCGGGCCTGGCCCTCGCGGGTTGCTCCGACAGCGCCGAAGCGAAGCCGAAGCTCCAGGTCAGCGACGCGTTCATGCCGCTGCCGACGAGCAACATGGCCGGCGGCTTCCTCGTGGTCAAGAACGACAGCACGACCGCGGACAAGCTCACCAAGGTCACCAGCGACCTGTCGGACGACGTCACGATCCACGAGACGAAGAACCAGAAGATGCAGGAGGTGAAGTCCTTCGACATCCCGGCCAACGGCGAGCTGGATCTGGAACGCGGCGGCAGCCACATCATGTTCATGGGTCTGAAGAAGAAGCCGACGCAGGGCGAGAACGTCACCATCGAGCTGCACTTCGAGAAGGCCGACCCGGTCAAGGTCGACCTCCCGGTGAAGGAAGCCACCTACAACCCGAAGCACCACTGAGGCGTCCAGAGGGACTTGAGGGACATGAGGGACTGACATGACGGCCACCGCCCCACCCCTTCGCACCATCGCGAGCAGGCCTCTGACCCGGCTGCTGCTCGTCACGGTGGCGCTGCTCGGCGCGCTCTTCGCGGGCGCCGTGCCCGCGTCCGCGCACGCCGCACTCACCGGCAGCGATCCGAAGGACGGGGCGGTGGTCGCCACCGCGCCCGCCCAGGTCACCCTCACCTTCTCCGAGGGCGTCGCCCTGGACGCCAACTCCATTCGCGTCCTGGATCCCACGGGCAAGCGCTCCGACACCGCCGAACTGATCAACCTGTGCAGCGGGAACATCGTCAAGTACGGCGTCCGGCTGCGCACCGGCATCCCCAACGGCACCTACACCGTGGCCTGGCAGGCGATCTCCGCCGACAGCCACCCCGTCTCCGGCGCCTTCACCTTCTCCATCGGCGCCCCCTCAGCGACCGCCGCCGTCCTCCCCAGCCAGGAGGTGGGCGGCGGTCTCGTCGGCGCCCTCTACGGCATCGCGCGGTACGCGGCATACGCCGGCTTCGTACTGCTCACCGGCGGCGCGGCCTTCGTGCTCGCCTGCTGGCGCCGGGGCGCGGGCGTGAGCGCGGTGCAGCGGGTCGTCGTCGGCGGCTGGCTCACCATGACCGTGGCCACCCTCGCGATGCTGCTGCTCCGCACCCCCTACACCGGCTCAGGGAAGCTCTCGGACGCCTTCGACCTGAACGGGCTCCGGGCCGTCCTGCAGACCAAGCCGGGCGCGGCGCTCATCTCCCGGCTGCTGCTGCTCGGCGCCGCCGCCCTCTTCGTGTCCGTGCTGTTCGGCGCGTACGCCAGGCGCGACGACGAGCACGAGAAGGCCGAGAAGCAGGACCTCACCTTCGGCCTGGCCCTCGGCGGGACCGTGGTCGCCGCCGGGCTCGCCGCCACCTGGGCCCTCGCCGAGCACGCCTCGACGGGGCTCCAGCCCGGCATCGCCATGCCCGTCGACGTACTGCACCTGCTGGCCGTGGCGGCCTGGCTCGGCGGGCTCACCACCCTGCTCGTCGTCCTGTACCGCGCCCCCGACATCGAGCGCGCGGCCGTGCTGCGTTTCTCGCGCCTCGCGTTCTGGAGCGTGGCCGTCCTCGCGGCGACGGGGCTCTACCAGTCGTGGCGTCAGGTGGGCACCTGGTCGGCGCTTGTCGACACCACCTATGGGCAGCTCCTGCTCGTCAAGGTGGGCCTGGTGGCCGTCCTGGTCGCGACCGCCTCGTTCTCGCGGCGCTGGACCGCCCGCCTCTCGGAGCACGCCGCGACCGACGACGGGGCCGCCGTGATCGTGGAGCAGCGCGCGAGCGAGCCGGAGCCCGAACTGGTCACCGTCCCCGAGCCCGTCACCGTGGCTGATCCCGTCACCGCGCCCGAGCCGGTCACCGCCCCCGACCCCGTCCCCGGGCCCGTCCCCCAGCCCGTCACCCTGCCCGCCGACGGCGAGGGCGCCAAGCGGGCCGCTCAACTCGCGCGCCAGCAGGCCGCGATGAGCACCGCACGCGAGAAGCGGGTCCGCGACGCCGATCCCGGGCGGAGCGGGCTGCGCCGCACGGTCCTGGTTGAGGCCGGCGTCGCCGTGGTGCTGCTCGCCGTGACGACGGTGCTGACCTCGACCGAGCCCGGCCGCACCCAGGAGGCCGTGGACCGGGCGAAGGCCGGGTCCCAGGTCGCGGTGGCGGACCGCCCCGTCGACATCCGGCTGCCGTTCGACACCGGCGGCCAGAACGGCAAGGGGACCGTCGAGCTCACCCTCGACCCGGGCCGCACCGGCGCCAACGACCTGCACGTCTATCTCGTGGACCCGTCGGGCAAGCCCAAGGACGCTCCCGAGGTGAAGGTCGCCTTCACCCTGGCCGCCAAATCGGTCGGCCCGCTGCCCGTCGTGCCCGACCACGTGGTGGCCGGACACTGGAGCGCGAGCGGCGTGCAGATCCCGATGGCGGGCGACTGGCAGATCTCGGTGACCGTACGCACCTCCGAGATCGACGAGACCACCGTGGACAAGAACGTCAAGATCGGCTGAGTTGAACTGACATGACCGAGACCAAGAACGCCAACAAGCCCGGGCAGGCCGGCAGGGCCGGGATCACCGAGCAGGCCCCGGGGACTTCCGCCGAGCCCGGCCTGGACATCTCCCGGCGCAAGCTGCTCGGCACCGTCGGCGGCGTGGGCGTGGCCGGTCTGGCGCTGGGCGCGGCGGGCGGGGCCGGGGTGTACGCGGCGGTCGAATCGCCGGATGCCACGAGCCCGCTGTCGACGGTCGGTTCCACGGAGGTGATGTTTCACGGGAAACATCAAGCGGGGATCAGCACTCCGCTTCAGTCCACCGGCCATCTGATCGCCTTCGACCTTGCGCCCGGCGCCGGGCGCAAGGAGGCCGCCGCCCTGATGCGCCGCTGGTCGGCGACGGCCAGGGCACTCATGGCTGGCGAGCCCGCGGGCAGCGGCGACACCGGGGTCGCGCTGGACGCCGGCCCCTCCTCGCTGACCGTCACCTTCGGCTTCGGCCACAGCTTCTTCGACCGTACGCAGCTGACCGACCGGCGCCCCGGCCAGCTGGACC
Source organism: Streptomyces sp. NPDC048361 (assembly GCF_040651795.1). NCBI lineage: Bacteria > Bacillati > Actinomycetota > Actinomycetes > Kitasatosporales > Streptomycetaceae > Streptomyces > Streptomyces sp. NPDC048361. The sequence goes on along the minus strand of NZ_JBEZKW010000003.1, from coordinate 132,797 downwards.
CGCTGCCCGACTTCTCCTCCGACCAGCTCGACCCCAAGCGCTCCAACGGCGACCTGTGGGTGCAGATCGGCGCGGACGACGCACTGGTCGCCTTCCACGCCCTGCGCGCGATCCAGCAGGACGCCGGCGCCGCGGCCAAGGTGCGCTGGCAGATGAACGGCTTCAACCGCACCCCGGGCGCCACCGAGAAGCCGATGACCGCGCGCAATCTGATGGGCCAGATCGACGGCACCGGCAATCCCAAGGTCGCGGACGCCGACTTCGAACAGCGCATCTTCGTGCCCGACACCGGGCAGCCGGCCTGGATGGCGGGCGGCTCGTACGCGGTCGTACGCCGCATCCGGATGCTTCTGGACACCTGGGAGAAGCTGCCGCTCACCGATCAGGAGAAGGTGATCGGCCGCAGGAAGTCGAACGGCGCCCCTCTTTCGGGGGGTACCGAGACGACCGCGATGAAGCTCGACACGTTCGGGCCGGACGGCAAGCTGGTCATCCCGGAGAACGCGCACGCCCGTATCGCCGCCCCGGAACAGAACGGCGGGGCGGCCATGCTGCGCCGCGCGTTCTCCTACCACGACGGCATCGCGGCGGACGGCACGCCGGACGCGGGGCTGCTCTTCGTCTGCTGGCAGGCCGACCCGGTCAGAGGCTTCGTACCGGTGCAGCGCAAGCTCGACCGGGGGGACGCGCTGTCCGCGTTCGTACGCCACGAGGCGAGCGGTCTGTTCGCGGTGCCGGGCGGGCCGCGGGCGGGCGAATACGTGGGCCAGCGGCTCTTGGAGACGTGAGGGGCGGGAGGCGCCCAAGGGGCGTGCCCGGCGGGCGGGACGGCCGGTCCGGGCGGTGCGTGCCGGGGACTTCGGGCCATTAGTGTGAACCGCATGTCCGCCACGCGCTACACCTATCTGGGTCCCGAGGGCACGTTCACCGAGGCCGCCCTGCGCACCCTCCCCGAGGCAGCCACCCGCGAACTGGTCCCGATGGTCTCCGTGCCGGCCGCCCTGGACGCGGTGCGCAACGGGGAGGCGGCCGCGGCGCTCGTGCCCATCGAGAACTCGGTGGAGGGCGGCATCACCACCACGCTCGACCAGCTGGTCTCGGGCGAGCCGCTGATGATCTATCGCGAGGTGCTGCTCTCCATCAAATTCGCGCTGCTCGTGCGCCCGGGGACCGCGCTCGCGGACATCAAGTCGGTCACCGCGCACCCGGCCGCCCAGCCCCAGGTGCGCAAGTGGCTGCAGGCCAATCTGCCGGAGGCGCTCTGGGAGTCGTCGGCCTCCAACGCCGATGGCGCCCGCCTCGTCCAGGAAGGGCGGTACGACGCGGCGTTCGCGGGCGAGTTCGCGGCGGCGACGTACGGCCTCGAACCGCTGATCACCGATATCCACGACGCGGTCAACGCGCAGACCCGTTTCGTGCTCGTCGGCCGCCCGGCCCGCCCGGCGGCGCCGACCGGCGCGGACAAGACCTCGGTGGTGGTGTGGCAGCGCGACGACCACCCCGGCGCCCTGCTCGAACTGCTCCAGGAGTTCTCGGTGCGCGGGGTCAACCTGATGCTGCTCCAGTCCCGGCCGACCGGTCAGGGCATCGGCAACTACTGCTTCGCCATCGACGCCGAGGGCCACATCTCGGAGCGGCGCGTAGGGGAGGCCCTGATGGGGCTGCGGCGCATCTGCCCGGAGATCCGCTTCCTCGGCTCCTACCCGCGGGCGGAGGTCACGCTGGACGACGTTCGGCCGCCGCGCCAGGGGACCTCGGACGCGGAGTTCGACAGGGCCGCGGACTGGCTGGCCCACTGCCAGGACGGGCGTGCGTAAGGCCGCTCGGAGGACTGGCGCGTGCCAGGCCGCTCGGGAGGGGCAGGACTGTCGGGCGCGAGGGCGCTCAGGAGGCGTTGTCCCCAGCTTTGTGGCGGCTTCACAGCCGGTCCTACCTGCTGATTTTCGTTGTCCACAAAGTTATCCACAGGCCCGGTTCTCGACCTGTGGGTAAGTCGACAACACAACCGGACACAGTCGACAAATCCCTCTAGTGACGACACATCAGTCCACAGGCCACCAGGACGCCCTCTGTCACCTCAATTCCATTGATCAACTCTTTAGAGCGAGTAATTCCCACCCGAATGAGTGTGTGGAGCGGGTTTGGTAGGGGAAACCTCGGTCCCGCATGCGGCTTTCGGAATGATCCCTTCCGCAGTCCACAGATCTCCCACACAGCCTGTGGATAAGTTTCCGAGCGCGTCCACCTCTGTGGACAAGTCCGGTGCACGGCAAGGGAGTCGGTCAACGACCATCCCGAAAGCGCCTCTTTTCAGGGAATAGCGGCGCTTTCCTTGACTCCTGCCGACATCCGCCCGGGAATTGCGAGCGCCAGCATTGCCAATTCGGTCAATGCGGACAAAGCGCCACGCGGGTGGGGCGCGCGGGGGATATACCGGTGGGGTGGCAGGAGTCCGCACCGGTAGCCTGGAGGGGTGATTGACCTTCGCCTGCTCCGTGAGGACCCCGACCGTGTTCGCGCCTCCCAGCGCGCCCGTGGAGAGGACGTCGCCCTTGTCGACGCCCTGCTCTCCGCCGACGAGCTGCGCAGGTCCTCGGGCCTCCGCTTCGACGAACTGCGCTCCGAGCAGAAGTCGCTCGGCAAGCTCATCCCCAAGGCCACGCCGGACGAGCGCGCCGAGCTCCTGAAGAAGGCCGAGCAGCTCAAGACCGACGTCAAGGCCGCGGAGGCCGCGCAGAACGACGCCGACGAGCAGGCCAAGCGGCTGCTTCTGCAGCTCGGCAACATCGTCCACACGGACGTGCCGGTCGGCGGCGAGGAGGACTTCGTCGTCCTGGAGACGCACGGCACCATCCGCGACTTCGGCGCCGAGGGCTTCGAGCCCAAGGACCACCTGGAGCTCGGCGAGGCGCTCGGCGCCATCGACGTCGAGCGCGGCGCCAAGGTGTCGGGCTCGCGCTTCTACTACCTGACCGGCGTCGGCGCGCTCCTGGAGCTCGCCCTGGTCAACGCCGCGATCGCGCAGGCCACCGAGGCCGGCTTCATCCCGATGCTCACCCCCGCTCTGGTCCGCCCGCGCGCCATGGAGGGCACCGGTTTCCTCGGCCAGGCCGCCGAGAACGTGTACCACCTGGAGAAGGACGACTACTACCTGGTCGGCACCTCCGAGGTCCCGCTCGCCGCGTACCACATGGACGAGATCCTCGACGCGGACAAGCTGCCGATGCGCTACGCCGGCTTCTCGCCCTGCTTCCGCCGCGAGGCCGGTACGTACGGCAAGGACACCCGGGGCATCTTCCGGGTCCACCAGTTCGACAAGGTCGAGATGTTCTCCTACGTCCACCCGGACGACGCGGAGAACGAGCACAAGCGGCTCCTGGAGTGGGAGAAGCAGTGGCTCACCGCCCTTGAACTGCCCTTCCAGGTCATCGACGTCGCCACCGGCGACCTCGGCTCCTCGGCCTCGCGCAAGTTCGACTGCGAGGCCTGGATCCCGACCCAGGGCAAGTACCGCGAGCTGACCTCGGCCTCCAACTGCGACGGCTTCCAGGCACGGCGTCTGTCGGTCCGCATGCGCGACACCAGCGACGGCAAGAGCAAGGTCACCCCGCTCTCCACGCTGAACGGCACGCTGTGCGCGGTCCCGCGCACGATCGTGGCGATCCTGGAGAACCACCAGCAGGCCGACGGCTCGGTGCGCGTCCCGGCCGCGCTCCGCCCCTACCTGGGCGGTCGCGAGGTCCTGGAGCCGATCGCCAAGTGAACACCGCCCCGGGCCGCCCGTTCCCGTACAAGCTGGTCGCGACCGACCTCGACGGCACGCTGCTGCGCTCCGACGGCTCGGTCTCGCAGCGCACCCGTGACGCGCTGGCCGCCGCCACGGCGGCCGGCGCCGCGCACATCGTGGTGACCGGCCGCGCGGTGAACTGGACCCGGCACATCCTGGACGACCTGGGGTACGACGGGCTCGCGGTGTGCGGACAGGGCGCGCAGGTCTACCACGCCGGTGAGCACAGGCTTCTGACGTCGGTGACGCTCGACCGCCAGCTCGCCGGGCTCGCGCTGTCCAAGATCGAGGCGGAGATCGGCCCGCTCGCGCTCGCGGCTAGCCGCGACGGGCTCGACGGCGACGTACTGGTCGGCCCCGGCTACCGGGTCCAGGAGGGACCGCTACCGGTCAACCGCTTCGAGGACCTCGCCGAGCTGTGGTCGGCCCCGCTGAACAAGGTCTACATCCAGCACCCCGACTACGACGACGACGCGCTCGCGGCGATCACACGGCAGGTCGTCGGCAGCCTGGTCGGCGTGGTCATGGCGGGCGCCGGCGTCGTGGAGCTGCTGCCGCTCGGCCTCAGCAAGGCGACGGGCCTCTCGCTCGCGGCGCGCCGGCTCGGCTGCAAGGCGGCGGACACCATCGCGTTCGGGGACATGCCCAACGACATACCGATGTTCGGCTGGGCCGAGCACGGCGTGGCAATGGCCAACGCCCATGACGAGCTGAAGGCCGTGGCACACGAGATCACGGCCTCCAACGACGACGACGGCATCGCCGTGGTGCTGGAGCAGCTGCTGCAGGGGTGAGCCGGTGGCTCGATCAGTAAGGGGCGTCCGCCATAGCGGACGCCCCTTACCCATGGTGCCGCTGCGCGTACTCATGGGTGTCGCTGCGCGGGACTCATGAGCCCCTTACCCACTGTGTCGCGGCGCGGGACTCATAGGTGTCGCTACGTGGGGAGGGGCGGCCTCGCGCGAATGCGCGCTCGAAGCGGCCGCCCCTGTGCAGCCGCGCACGGGCGGCGAACCGGAGTCGTCGGTGCTGCTCCGGCGCCTGCCTCGCGCCGCCCCGCACAAGAGCCCGACAACCCGTGCAGACGGTCGCCGTCGTGCTCCTCCCCCGTGCCGCGGGCCGCGCATCACATGTACGGCTGCGTCAACCACTGTGCCCGGCAGGGTCGTTGGCCGCCACTGGTTTTTGCCCGGGCAGGTCCCTGGTCAGCGGCCAGCAGGCGAACCCGATGAACAGCGCCGTCACATGGCCGAGGTCGGTGAACGTACCGCCGGTGGCGAGCGGAATGCCGAAGAACCCGAGCACCCCCGCCAGATAGAACCAGCGCCACGGCCGGGCCAGCCGGTAGACGAGGATCCCGGCCGACGCGGCCAGCCCGTAGCTGACGCCGATGTCGACGACATGGGACATGGCATGCGCCAGACGCCGGGGCAGATGCTGGTTCTGGATCGACCACAGCACGTACTCCTGGCTGATCAGAGTCGCCACCACATGCCCGACGACGACCGTGCACAGCCAGCGCAACGTGCCGAGCCAGCGCTCCACCGTGCCGTGGACCACCTCGAACATCACCAGGTAGAGCAGGAGCGAGGACGGGTTCTCGATCCAGAAGGCGCTGGTGAAGAGGGACTGCACGGGATGGCGGGTCAGCTCGTGGATGTTGCTGCTGTTGCGGTGCAGCAGGAACCGTTCGAACTCCCGCGTGGAGAGCTGGATGACGAGGCTGGTGACCGCGATGGACAGCAGCCAGATGTGCGTACCGGGCGTGGAACGCACCCAGGCGCGGATCGGCCGCGAGGGCTCGGCGCCGCGGTTGAGCAGGGTCGTCATCCCTAGATGATGGCGTGTGACGCTGAGGAAGCCATGAGCCGCCATGCCGGGACAGTTGTAGGATGACCAGTTGTAGGATGACTGGGCAACCGGGTGAATGGAGTAGGGCGTGGCTCTTCGGACGGCGGGGCGGCAGTCCCTGGTGGACACCGTGGTCGATCAGCTGCGGGCCCAGCTGACCGGCGGCGACTGGGCGGTCGGCGACCGCATCCCGACCGAGCACGAGCTCGCCGAGCAGCTGGGCGTCGGCCGCAACACGGTCCGTGAGGCGGTACGCGTCCTGGTCCACGCCGGGCTGCTCGAGTCCCGCCAGGGCAACGGCACGTTCGTACGCTCCACGGCCGACCCCTCCGCGGTCCTCCAGGGAATTCGCGCCGCCGGCACCCTTGACGTGCTCGAACTCCGCGTCGCATTGGAGGCCGAAGCCGCCCGGCTCGCCGCGGAACGCCGGGACACGGCCGACATGGTGGCCCTGCGCGGCGCGCTGCGGTCCCTGCGCGAACAGGGCGACCGTGCCGCCGACGCCGACATGGCGTTCCACATGGGAGTCGTCCAGGCCACCCACAACCCGGCCTTCATCGAGGTCTACCGGTTCTTCTCGGTCCAGGTGCACGAGAGCCTGATCACGTCGCTGCGAGACGAGGAGATGCCCCCGATCGACCTCGACACACACGAGGCCCTGGTCGACGCGATCGAGAGCGGCGACCCGGCGGCCGCGGAACACACGGTCCGCGAACTGCTCCGCAAGCCGCTGGAAGCGGTGCGTGCGGTGACCGCACGGCGCTCCTCGGCGCGCGAGTGATGCGTGAGGGCGCGGGGCGCGGGTGTCACGTGAGGTCCCGGCATGCGGGTGCCGGGTGAAGTCACGGCCCGCGGGTCCGTGAGGTCACGGCGCGAGAGTGCCGCGTGAGGACGCGGCGCGAGAAGTACGTACACGTTGAGAAAGGTGCTTGTTTTGTCACGCCCCGATGCTGATCAACTGCTGTTGCCCGATGCCGAAGCCGATGTGCGGCCCTCGCCCCAGGGTCTCGCCGCACGGCGGGCGCTGCTCGCGCATCCGGTGGTGCTGCTGGTCGGGATCGTGCTGGCGTCGGTGAACATGCGCGCGGCGCTGGCCAGCGTGTCACCGCTGGTGGGCGAGATCAGCGAATCGTTCGGCCTCTCGTCGACCGCGAGCAGCCTGGTCACCTCCGTACCCGTACTCTTCCTGGGGCTCGGCGCGCTGGTCGCGCCGTGGCTGGCCCGCCGTTTCGGCAGCGAGCCCGTGCTGCTGTTCGCCCTGCTGCTCCTGGCGGTCGGCATCGTGGTGCGGGTGGCCCCCTCGGCGGTGGCGCTGTACGGCGGAGGCGTGCTGGTCGGCACGGCGATAGCCCTGCTCAATGTGCTGATGCCCGGCCTGATCAAGCGCGACTTCCCCGACAAGGCGGCGTCGATGACGTCGGTCTACACCGGCGCGATGATCGCGGGCGCGACCCTGGTGGCCGCGTCCTCGGTGCCCCTGGAGAAGGCGTTCGGCGGCAGCTGGGAGGCATCCCTCGCGGTGTGGTCGCTCCTGGCGGTGCTCGCGGCGGTGGCTTGGCTGCCGCAGGTCCTGATCGCGCGGGGCCGTACCGGTCATGAGGTACGCGGTGCTGCCCCCAACGGCTCCGCTTCCGGCTCGGCTCCCGCTTCCGCTGCCGCGGTCAAGAGTGTGTGGCGCTCCGCCCTCGCCTGGCAGGTCACCCTCTTTATGGGCCTCCAGTCGCTCTGGTCGTACGTTCTGATCGCGTGGATGCCGACGATCCTCACGGACCACGGCATGAGCCGCTCCACGGCCGGGGTGATCTTCGCGTTCAACAACCTGATCCAGGTGGCGGGCGCCTTCGGCGTACCGCTCCTGGCCGGCCGGATGCGCAGCCAGCGCCCGCTGATCGTGCTGGTCACCTCGCTCGTCGCCGCCGGATACGCGGGCCTGATGATCGCCCCGGTGAGCGGCGCCTGGCTCTGGTCGGGGGTGCTCGGCATCGGGCAGGGCGGCGCGGTGGGCCTGGCCCTCACCATGATCGTGCTGCGCTCGGGAGACGCCCGCACGGCGGCCCGGCTGTCCGGCATGGCCCAGACGGTCGGTTACCTGCTGGCCGCCGCGGGCCCGATCGCCGCGGGCGCCGTCCACCAGGCGACGGGCGGCTGGACCGTGCCGATCGCCCTCGTCCTCGGCGTCTGCGCGGCGGCCCTTGCGGTGGGCCTCTTCGCGGCCCGCGACCGGACGGTCTGACGCGCGGTGCGGGGGGTTTCGGAGGGTCTCGGGGGGCCGAGGGCCCCCGGGGGCGGACGCTTCGAGACTCCCGGGGGCTCCCAGGGGCTTGGCGAGACCTTTGTTCCCAACAGGTGTTCCCCGGATGCGTGACTTGTACGAAAGTCCGCTCGTTGTCCCATGTGCGTGGAGGCAACTGGGGTTAGTGGCGTCGTACCTTTCGTGAATTCGGGGATTGCCGGTCGCGGTACAGACCGGTCATTGAGTCAGTGGCGTAGATGAGCGGACCTCCACCCCTGCGGCCCGGGGTCAGGGCGTTCCTGTCATGCACCGACGACCATGAACGGAAGGCCGACAACCATGCCATCCGAAGCCGCCCTACTCGAATCTCGCACCTTGCGCGCCGACCATCGGGGGGCGTGTCGACGTCCTGGAGAAGGTCAGGGCGTTGCAGGTGCTACCCGATGGTCTGCATGTGACCACGGACGGAGTCGCCCAGTACTTTGCTGTCCACAAGCAGGCTGTGCATAGCGTGGTCAAGCGGCACCGCGAAGAGCTCACCGCTAATGGAATGACCACCCTTAGCGGTGATGACCTGCGGCTCGATGACGTGGCCAAAACGGCCACGCCACCCTGCGCCACCCCGGAGAGTTATCCACAGGGGCGCTCCACCTCCGGCTCTTCACCCGCCGAGCCGTCCTCAACGTAGCCATGCTCCTTCGCGACAGCGAAGTTGCCCGCTGCGTGCGTAGCTACCTCCTCGACACCGAGGAGGCTCCCCGGACCGTCATCGCGAGCGACCCCCGCTACGACGGCCTGGACCTGCGGGTCGGCAACCTGGAGAGCTCCATGGCCCAGATCGGGCCGGCGCTCCAGGAACTCGGTCCGCTGCTCGGCCGGATGTCGGTGCGGCTCGATTCGCTCGATCATCGGATGGCCGCGATGGACCACCGCATGGAGGCGATGGACCGCCGGCTGGGGGCGATGGACCTCCGGCTGGAGGCCGTGGACCGCCGCGTCGAATCTCTGGACCGCCGGCTCGACGCCACCAACCACGTGGTGGGGGCGATGAGCGTCCGGCTCACGGATCTCACCGAGGACGTCGCCGACATCCAGCGGCGCCTCCCCCACCCGCCGCACCCGCGCCGCAAGCGCCGGAGGTAACCACGCGGGACGGGAAACAGCCGGGCCCCGCGCGGCAGGCACAGGAGGCCGGGCTCCTGCACCAATGCGACTGGGGCCCGGGCTCCCGCACAAGCACGACCTGGGCCGGCTCCCAGACAAAAGGCGGCGCCCGGTGGCGGATTGTCGCCGCCGGGCACCGCCCCCGCTCTCAAGGAGCCCCGTCCCGGGAGCCCCCGCTCAGGGAGCCCCCGGAGCCCCCGTCCCGGGACCCGCTCAAGGAACCCGCCCAGGCACCCCCGCCCAGGAAAGCCCCGTCACTCCTCCCCGGCCAGCTTCAGCGTGCGCAGCTTCTGGCCCGCGTACCAGGTGGCCACCGCGGTCACGCCCACAAGGAGGGTCACCGCGAGCGGCAGCCCCACGTCGGAGGAGATCACACCGTTCTCGCCGATCCGCTGGGCGAGGGCGAGCGACCACTGCTGCACGCTCAGCGTGCGGGCGCCCGGCACCAGGTTGCCGAAGAGCGCCTCCCAGACCAGCGCGTACACCAGGCCGAAGACCACGGCGTGCCGGGTGATGGTGCCGAGCAGCAGGAAGACCGCGGCGTACGCGATGGAGGCGACCAGGGCCGCCACGGTGTAGGCGATGGCGATCTGCTGGCCGTTGCCGTTCAGGATGAACCCGGCGATCAGCGTGGGGATCGCGGAGAACGCCATCGTCACGGCGATCGCGACGATCAGCTTGGTGACGATGATCGTGGACCGCTTCACCGGCTTGGCGAGCAGGTAGACGATCGAGCCGTCGTCGATCTCCGGACCGATGGCGCCCGTACCGGCGATGACACCGATCAGCGGCACCATCGTGGCGAGCGCGAAGCTGCCGAGGAGGTCGGCGGTGACCTGGTCGTCGGCTCCGCTGCTGAACGACCGTACGGCGACGGAGATCACGATCAGCAGAGCCGGCAGGACGAAGAGAATGGCGGCCCGGCGGCGGCCGAGCAGAGCCCGGTAGGTGAGCCGGGCGACGGTCGGGTTGTACATGGGAACGTCCGCTCCTTTCTGGAGGCGCTCAGGCCGCTACGAGGTAGGAGAAGACGGATTCGAGGGACTCGTCCGAGGGCGAGACCGTCAGCAGACGGATGCCGTTCGCCCTGGCCACCTGGGGGAGCAGGGTGGTGAACCGGCCGAAGTCGACGGCCTGGATGCGCAGGGCGCCCTCCTTGAGGTCCACCTCGATCCCGGCGGTCGAGGGGTCGGCGATCAGCGCCGCAGCCAGTGCGCGGTCGTCGCTCGAGCGGATCAGATAGCGATGCGGGCGGTCCGTCATGAGGCGGCGGATCTTGCGGAAGTCGCCGCTGGCCGCGTGGCGTCCGGCCACGATGACCTCGATGTGCGAGGCGAGCTGCTCGACCTCTTCGAGGATGTGCGAGGAGAAGAGAACCGTGCGGCCCTCGGCCCCCATCCGCCGCAGCAGCTCCATCAGTTGCATCCGCTGGCGCGGGTCCATGCCGTTGAACGGCTCGTCGAGCAGGAGCACCGACGGGTTGTGCACGAGGGCGGAGGCCATCTTGACGCGCTGGCGCATGCCCTTGCTGTAGGTCTGGATCTTGCGGTCCTGCGCGTACTCCATCTCGACCGTGGCCAGGGCCTGGCCGGCCTCGCGCGCACCGAGGCCGTGCAACTCGGCGTTGGCGACGACGAATTCGCGGCCCGTGAGGAAGTCGTACATGGCTTCCCGCTCGGGGACGATGCCGACCTTCTTGTAGACGGACTCGTTGCGCCAGATCTGCTCGCCGTCGAGCGTGACCGTTCCCGTGGAGGGCGCGAGGAAACCGCCCATCATGTTGATCAGGGTGGACTTTCCGGCGCCGTTGGGACCGAGCAGCCCGGTGACGCCGGGGCCGATCGTCATGGTGACGTCGTTGACCGCCACCACGTTGCCGAACCAGCGTGAGGTGTGGTCGATGTCGATGGTGGTCACAGCCCCACCTTCCGGTAGCGGCGGGTCAGCACGGCGTACGAGCCGTAGATGAGCGCGAGGACGACGAGCAGGTAGACCGCTCCGGCTCCGGATCCCGGGCCGTGGCCGCCGGGGAAGTTGGAGCTCGCTCCGAGGAACGCGGTCTGCACGCCGTCGATGAGCGTGATGGGCGAGAACAGGCCGAGCCACTGGACCGCTCCGGGGGAGCCCTGGTTGAAGGCGATGGCCTGGACCGCGGAGACGGCGCCGTAGGAGACCGTCAGCACGGCGATGACCGCGGCGACTCCGAAGCCGCGGCGCGGTGTGAGTGCGGCGATGACCAGGCCGAGGCCGGCGAAGAGGAGGGAGAGCAGTGCCACCGATACCAGCCCCTGGGCGAACCCCTTCGTCTGGTCCGCGAAGTCGAGTTTGGCGAGCAGAGCGCCGATGTAGAGGATCACCAGGGGCGCGCCCGTGATGATGAACAGCGCCGACGCCATGGCGGAGAACTTGGCCAGGACGTAGTCGACGTGCTCGATCGGCCGCGAGAAGTACAGCGGCACCGTCTTGAAGCGCAGGTCCCGTGAGACGGACTGGGGTGCCTGCGCCGCGATGAACAGGCCGATGACTGCCTGCAACAGGATCGCGTACCGCGTGTACTGGACCGGCAGGTCGTTGGCCTTAGTGGCGACGGCGACCGCGACCAGGATGGCCGCCGGCACGCACATCACCGCGAACAGCAGCATGGGCAGGACCTTGGACTTGGCGCTGCGGCCGAGCCCGTACGCTCCGCGCAGCGACTGCGAGAAGAGCGAGCGGCGCGCGTAGGCCCGGCCGAGGCGGGGGCCGTCGTAGGTGCGGTAACCGATGTTGTGGATCTGGGTCTGGGCGCTGTCAGTTGCCATCGCGGCCGCCTCCCTTGTGCTCGGTGCCGGCCGCAGTGGCTGCCCATGCGGCGGCGCGTTCGGAGACCGGCTCCCGCGCCGGGGTCTGGAACACCTCGGCGATGTGGTGGCGGCGCTGTTCCATCCGTACGAGACCGAGGCCGAGGTGGGCCACGGTGTCGCGGACCGTGTCGTAGACGTCCTCGCCGGTGGCCTCGACCAGGAGGATGTGGCCGGCGCCCGGCAGCCCGTCCTCGACGCCCGCGTGCAGGGTGAGGCCGGCCGCGGTCAGTGCCTTGCGGACCGCCTCCGTGCCGTCGGGGTGGCTGTCGGAGTCGGTGACCTCGACCGCCAGGGTGGTGGTGGTCTGGGTGAAGTCGCTGGTGGAGCTGGAGCGCAGCAACTGCCCGCCGTCGACGACCACGACGTGGTCGCAGGTGCGCTCCAGCTCGCCCAGGAGATGCGAGGTGACCAGGACCGAGATGCCGAAGTCGGTGTGGATACGGCGGATCAGGCCGAGCATCTCGTCGCGGCCGACGGGGTCGAGGCCGTTGGTCGGCTCGTCCAGGAGGACCAGTTGGGGGTCATGGACGAGAGCTTGGGCGAGCTTGACGCGCTGCTTCATGCCGGTCGAATAGCCGCCGATGGGCCGGTAGCGCTCCTCGTAGAGACCCACGTGGCGCAGCGTGTCCGCGGTGCGTTCGCGAGCGGCGGTGGCCGGCAGGCCCGACATGCGCGCCATGTGCACGACGAACTCGGTGGCCGAGACGTCGGGCGGCAGACAGTCGTGCTCCGGCATGTAGCCCACCCGCTCACGGATGGCGGCGCCACTGGTGGCGACGTCCAGGCCGAGCACGGCGGCGGTGCCCTCCGTGGCGGGCGAGAGACCAAGAAGGATCTTGATCAACGTGGACTTGCCGGCTCCGTTGGCGCCCACCAGCCCGGTCACACCGGGGCCGATGTCCAACGACAGCCGGTCAAGCGCGGTCACCCTGGGGAACCGCTTGCTCAGGCTTTCGGTCGCGATCACAGTCACGTCATCGACGGTAGTGGCGCGGGCCACACGAATCGTCAGACCAGACGGCTGGATCCATATCCGACTCCAGAGGTACGGCCCCGTAGGGGACCCCGTACGTGAGGCGGAGGGGTTCGCCGTCCCGAGCGACGCCGTTGTCCACAATCACGCCGTTGTCCACAGGCTTGCGCAGGGCCCTTGACGCAGCCGCCGGGCATTGTCACATTCATCAGTGTCAAGTTACGCACGCGTAGGGCGACAGGGGTGGACGGATGCCATCGGCAGTGAAGGCTCGGCCCGACTCGCGGCTGAGCGGGTTCAAAGAGGTGCAGAGCCTCGCGTACGAATGCGCGGAGGCGGTTGCCGCCCAGCTCAAGCCGGGGGTGACCGAGCGGGACGCGGCGCGCATGCAGCGGGAGTGGCTGGGTGAGCGGGGCGTGCGGGACTGGTTCCATCTGCCCTTCGCCTGGTTCGGTGACCGCACGGCGTTCGTCAACTTCCGCGTCCCGCTGCAGTTCTTCCCCACCAACCGGCGCCTGGAGGCGGGGATGCCCTTCATCCTCGACATGGCCCCGGTCTACAAGGGCTTCACCGCCGACGTCGGCTACTCGGGCTGCCTCGGCCTCAACCCGGTGCACGACCGGCTGCTCGCCGACCTTGAGGCGCACCGCGCGCTGATCCTGCGCGAGGTGCGCGAGAAGCGGCCGCTGCGCGAGATCTACGAGAGCGTCGACCGGCTCATGGTCCGCCAGGGCTATGCCAACCGGCATCGCGCCTATCCGTTCGGGGTGATCGCCCACAAGATCGACCGGGTGAAGGAGCGCCGCTGGTCGCCGACGGTCTTCGGGTTCGGCACCCAGGCACTGAAGGGCCTCGCGAGCGACGCGGTCCACGGCCACCGGGACGGCTGGTCACCCCTGTGGTCCCCCTACACGTTCTCCGACCACCCGCCCCACCCGGGGCTGTGGGCGGTCGAGCCGCACCTCGGGTTCCGGGGTACGGGCGCGAAGTTCGAGGAGATCCTGGTCGTCACCGACTCCAGGGATCCGGAGCAGAGCGCGTTCTGGCTGGACGACGACCTGCCGCATGTGCGGCGCTGGGCCGAGGAGAAGGCGGCGTGAGCGTGACGAACGGGCACATCGAGGGGGCGCGCGAGCGCTGGGTGCGGACCGGCGGCGTAGAGCTGTGCGTGGCGGAACTGGGCGACGACGCCCAGCCGACCGTGGTGCTCGTGCACGGCTACCCCGACAGCAAAGAGGTGTGGTCCGAGGTGGCCCGGCAGCTCGCCGAGCACTTCCACGTGGTGCTGTACGACGTGCGCGGTCACGGCCGTTCCACGGCGCCCGCGCCGTTGCGCGGCGGGTTCACCCTGGAGAAGCTGACCGACGACTTCCTGGCGGTCGCGGACGCGGTCAGCCCCGGCAGGCCGGTCCATCTGGTGGGTCACGACTGGGGGTCGGTGCAGGGCTGGGAGTTCGCCACCGTCGAGCGCGCCCAAGGCCGCATAGCCTCCTTCACCTCGATGTCGGGCCCTTCGCTGGACCACTTCGGCCACTGGATCAAGAAGCGCCTGCGCCGCCCGGGCCCGCGCGCGACGGCTCAACTGCTCGGCCAGGGCGCCAAGTCCTGGTACGTGTACATGCTGCACACCCCGGTCCTTCCCGAGCTCGCGTGGCGCGGCCCGCTCGGCAAGCAGTGGCCCAAGATCCTTCAGCGGATGGAGAAGGTGCCCGCCGACGGTTACCCCACGGCCTCGCTGCCGCAGGACGCGGCGCACGGCGCCTGGCTCTACCGCGACAACGTCCGCGCCCGGCTGCGCCGTCCCCGTGCCGACGCGTACGCGCATGTGCCCGTCCAGCTGATCACGCCGCTCGACGACGCGTTCCTCTCGCCGAAGCTCTCCGCCGACCTTGAGCACTGGGCGCCCCGCCTGGTGCGGCGCACCCTTCCCGCCAAGCACTGGGTGCCACGCACCCGGCCGGATCAACTGGCCGCCTGGATCACCGAGTTCGTCCGTGCCAACGAGGACGGCATACCGGCGCAGGACGCCGTGGCGACGGGACCGTACGCCGACCGGTTCGGCGGACAGCTCGTCCTGGTGACCGGAGCCGCGAGCGGCATCGGCCGTGCCACGGCCTTCGCGTTCGCCGAGGCGGGGGCGCGGATCGTCGCCGTGGACCGGGACGCCGAGGGCGCGACCCGGACCGCCGAGATGTCCCGCCTCATCGGCGCGCCCGAGGCGTGGGGGGAGGCCGTCGACGTCAGCGACGAGCAGGCGATGGAGAAGCTCGCCGAGAAGGTGGCCTGCGAGTACGGCATCGTCGACGTCCTGGTCAACAACGCCGGGATCGGGCTCTCCGGCTCGTTCTTCGACACCACCGCCGAGGACTGGAAGAAGGTCCTCGACGTCAACCTCTGGGGTGTCATCCACGGCTGCCGGATCTTCGGCAAGCAGATGGCCGACCGCGGCCAGGGCGGCCACATCGTCAACACCGCCTCCGCCGCCGCCTACCAGCCCTCCCGGGCGCTGCCCGCCTACAGCACGTCGAAGGCAGCGGTCCTGATGCTCAGCGAGTGCCTGCGCGCCGAGCTGGCCGGGCAGGGCATCGGCGTCTCCGCGATCTGCCCCGGCCTGGTCAACACCAACATCACCTCGACGACGCACTTCGCCGGAGCGGACGCCGCCGAGGAGAAGCGCCTCCAGAAGAAGACCTCCCGCCTGTACGGACTGCGCAACTTCCCGCCGGAGAAGGTCGCTTCGGCGATCCTGCGTGCCGTCGTGAAGAACCAGGCCGTGGTGCCGGTGACGCCCGAGGCCCGCGGCGCTCACCTCATGTCCCGTTTCACGCCGAGGGCGTTGCGCGCGATCGCCCGCCTGGAGCCGCCGCTGTGAGCACGGAGCGCCGAGACGGCACCCAGGGCGAGGAGCACTACCGGATATCCCCACGCCGGGTCGCGTTCGACTGGGACGAGACACCGCTGCACTGGATACCGGACGAGCCCACCGCCACCCACGTCATCAATGTGCTGCACCTGCTGCTTCCGGCGGGCGAGCGCTGGTTCGTGAAGGTCTTCAAAGAAGCCCTGCCGCTGGTCACCGACCCCGCACTGCTCAAAGACGTCAAGGGGTTCATGGGTCAGGAGGCCACCCACAGTGTTCAACACTCCTATGTCCTTGACCACTTGGCGCTCCAGCGCCTCGACACCACGCCCTACACGCGGCACGTCGACTTCCTCTTCGACAAGCTCCTCGGCGAGGCGCCGCCGTTCGGCGCCCCCATCCCGACGCAGGAGTGGCTGCGCTTCCGGCTCTCACTGATCGCCGCCATCGAGCAGTTCACGGCGGTCCTCGGCACCTGGGTGCTGGACGCCGAGGGCCTGGACGGCGCCGGATGCGACGCGGTCATGCTCGACCTGCTGCGCTGGCACGGCGCCGAGGAGGTCGAGCACCGGGCCGTCGCTTTCGACATGTACCAGCACTGCGGTGGCACAGGCCTGCCCCGGTACATCCGCCGCGTTGAAGGAATGGCCGTCGTCGCCCCGGTGCTGCTGTGGCTGTGGGCGTGGGGCGCCTCCTACCTCATCCGCCATGACCCCCAACTCGGCGGCCGGATGCGCTATTCACTGCGTGAACACAACCGGGCGGTACGCCGCGGCCTGCTGCCCACCTGGAAGGAACTGGGCTCGGCCATACCCCGCTACCTGCGCCGGTCGTACCATCCCTCGCAGGAGGGCTCCCTGCGCAAGGCCGTCGAATACCTCGCGACCTCGCCGGCGGCCCGAGCGGCGGCGGGCGCGGTGGGCCGCGCCGCCCTGGGTTAGAGGGAGTGGGTTTGTCCGGGCAGTCAGCACTTCAGCAGGTGGCGTCTCAGCCACCGGCTCCGGCCGAGTACCGGATCGAGGACCTGGCGCATGCCAGCGGCGCCACGGTCCGCACGATCCGCGCCTACCAGGACCGCGGACTGCTGCCCCGGCCCGAGCGACGCGGCCGCTCCAATGTGTATGGCGAAACCCATCTGGCCCGGCTGCGCCAGATCGCCGATCTGCTCGACCGTGGCTACACCCTGGCTTCCATCAAGGAACTCCTGGAGGCCTGGGACGCGGGCCGCGGACTCGGCGGCGTGCTCGGCCTCGTCGTCGAGGTCAACGGTCCGTGGACCGACGAGGAGGCGGCTCGGATCTCCCGCGCCGATCTCGACGCGACGTTCGGCGGCGACCCCGACGACGACGCCGTGGCCGAGGCCGTGGAGCTCGGCATCCTGGAACGCATACCGGACAACGACACAGAGTTCCTCGTCCCCAGCCCTCAAGAGCTGGCAGTGGCCGCCGAGTTGCATGCCGCGGGCGTTCCGCTCGACGCCATCTCCGGCCATCTGCGCGAGCTGCGGGGCCAGGTCGAACACATCGCGGCCCGCTTCCTCGACTTCACCACGGAACACGTCTTCGCCCGCTACCTCGGCCCCCACCCCCCGAGCGACACCGACGCCGCCGAAGCAGCCGAACTGGTACGGCGTTTGCGCCCGCTGGCCCAACAGACCGTAGACGCCGAACTCGCGCGCGCGATGCGCCTGTTCGCCACCCGCCATCTCCAGAAACACCTGGGCACTCCCGCGGCCGCCCCGCCCGACCCGGACCCCGCCCTCGTGACACTCCCCACGCACACAGTCCGCGCCGTTCAAGCCCTAGTCGGCCAGGACAAAGTCGCCGCGTTCATCGCCGCGGCCGCCGAACGCGAGGTGCAGTCGCGGACGTTGGACGTGTTGTCCGGTCAACACGTATCAGAACGCGAAGGTCAGTCGACCAACTGAGCCTTAGGCGAGACAAATTGCGCAAATGCCATGTACGAGACGCGAGTTATCCACACGATCGCCAAATGCCCTGTGGATAACTCGACTTCATTGTGGAACAAACACAACTACCCCTCTCCGTCGGGTGATTGAGGTCACTCTTCATCGATCCGCGAGCCAGTCGCCGTGGAAGCCGAACGGCACGCGCTGAGGAAGATGAACTGTCGCGACCGGGGGAGCCGCGAGGTCGTCCGCGTCCAGGATGACGAGATCGCTGGTGTCCCTCGCGGCGTCGTACACATAACTGAGCAGCCAGCCCGGGCCCCCCGGCCGGTCGTCCGCCGGGGCGAACGCCGCCTCTGCCGGGGTCCGCCCCGCCGCGAAGTCGTGCCGCGCCACCGATCCCGTCCGCAGGTCGTACCGGAGCAGCGCCCCCGGTGTGGGACCCGAGGAGGGTGACTGCGCCACCGTGACGTGCCCGAACCGAGCTTCCAGGCCGGCCAGCCGGTCGTCGATCCGGGGAAACTCACAGGCCTGGTCGTCGAGCTGCTCCTCGTCCGCCACGCCGGTCCCCAGGTCCAGCGTCCACTTCCACAGGGACGGCCGCTCGGCGCCCAGACGCTCGTACCGCACCACGTGCAGCACGATGCGCTCCCCACACCCCGCATCGTCGCCCGGCTCGTCATACGCGTTCAGCGCGTGGAAGACGTAGCAGGGGTCGATCTCCAGCCACCGCACCTCGCCATAGGGATCGTCCCTGCGCAGCACTCCCAGGCGTGCCCCGTGCCCCGCGTCCCAGCGGTAGGGCATCCCGCCGCCCGACCGTATCGCCGTCTCCAGGTCGAAGACCGCGGGGAGGTCCATGAACACCACGTGGGCGGCGGTGAGGTGGAAGTCGTGCATCATCGTCGCCGCCGGCACCTCCACGGGTCGGCTCACCACCAACTCTCCCCGTGCGTCGGCACGGTGGTAGGTGAGATACGGCTCGCGGAGCATGCCGTACCCGAAGAAGTGCAGCTCGCCGGTGGTCGGGCAGGTTTTGGGGTGCGCGGTCATGGCGGTGATGAGCCGCCCACCGAAGTCGTACGGACCCAGCGTCTCCAGTTCACGCCCGGGCCGGCAGTCCAGCTCGTACGGGAAGGACGACTCCACCAGAGCCAGCGTGCGCCCGGCATGCCGCACGACATGGGTGTTGGCGACCCCGGCGGTGAGGTCGGTGTTGCCCTCCCGGTCGTGGACCCGCGCCCCGTGCGTGAGGGTGGAGGTGCGCACCCAGCGGTTGCGGTAGGAGCGGGCCCTGCCTCCTTCGAGCCGGACGCCGTGGACCATCCCGTCCCCGAAGAACCAGTGCGGGGACGCGGCATCGTGCGGGTTGGGGCCGTTGCGGACGTACCAACCGGACAGCTCCGGCGGTATGGCACCGGTGACGGGCAGCTCGTAAGTGGTCAGTTCTTCCGGGACAGGGGCGAAGTTGCCCGCGAGGTGCGCGGAAGTACTGTGCGTCGCCGTCATGGTCAGGCACCCTTGAGGACGGCGGCGCGACGGGCGCGCTCCGGGTACTGGGCGGTGACGACGGCCGGGATGGCGAAGCCCGCGACCTGAGCCGCGATCGAGGCGATGCTGCCCAACGACTCCGCGTCGATGACGGCGAGCGCTATGGCGGTCAGCGTGAAGGCGAGGGCCCAGACAGAGGTCAGCACCACGTTGATCCGCAGGAACACCGGGTTGGTCCACACTTCACGCGGCGCCTGCCGCTTGGCGATCCCGGTGGTGAAGGGCTTGCGCACGGCGAGCGTGGCCCAGGCGGTCAGCGCCAGCCAGCCGGTGGCCAGCGCGCCGCCGTACTCACGCAGCCCGCTGTCCGTGGCGGCGAACGCTATGACGCTCAGGACGGCGAAGAAGGCAATCGTGGACTGCTCCAGGATCAGGGAGTCGGCAGGCACCCCGCGCCTGCGGTCCATGGTGAAGAGGTAGGCGGCCGTGACGAGGGCGGCGAGCGCGCCCCACTGCCAATGCGCGCTGCCGACGGCGGCGAAAACGATCCACGGGATGAAACCGCGCAGGTAGTTCATGGGAGTCCCCCTCTGCTCCGGGCGTCCCCACCCGGCTCCACATTCCAACTTCGACATGTCGAATGTAGAGGTTCCGCGATTGACGTGTCAAGAGTGGAATGTAAAGTGCTGTGCATGAGCCTCCGCCACGCAGTCCTGGGCCTGCTGTCCGACCGCCCGGCCAGCGGTTACGACCTGATGAAACTGTTCGAGACCTCGCTCGCCCACGTCTGGTCGGCGACGCAGAGCCAGGTCTATGGAGAGCTCGGCAAACTCGCCGACGCCGGGCTGGTCGAGGTCTCCGCCGAGGGCCCGCGCGGGCGCAAGGAGTACGCGATCACGCCGGCGGGCCGAGGCGAGCTGCGCCACTGGCTCACCGAGGTCGAGCCGGTCCGCACCCGCCGGAGCGATTCCTTGCTCCGGGTCTTCTTCCTCGGCGAGCTCACCCCCGTTGAGGCGCAAACGTATCTGCTCACCGAGGCCGAGCGCTCGGCTCGCCAACTCGCCGGTCTCCAGCAGGCGGAGGCGTCCATCGACTGGGACGACGATGCGATCTCGGTGCACGGCCGCCTCGCCCTCGAGTACGGAAAACGACTGAGCGTCATGCACGAGGAGTGGGCGCGGTGGGCGGCGCAGCAGCTCAAGCCCTGACGAGGCACACCGGCGTGGGCGGCACACCAGCTCAACCCCTGGCAGGGCACACCGGCACGGACATAGGGATGCCGTGCCCGGGTGGCGCCCGGCACCCTTGCGCCATGACACACACCCCGCACCCGCAGGAGCCGCCGCGCGACGGCGCGCGACCGCTCCCGGACGACAGACGCACCGTGAAGGTGTCCAAGTACCTGTCGAAACACCTGCGCCATCAGCCCGAACGGATCGGCATCGTGCTCGATCCGAACGGCTGGGTTGAGATCGACGTGCTGCTGCGAGCAGCCGCCGCGCATCGCTTCCCCGTCACCCGCACCGAGCTCGACCATGTGGTCGCCACCAACGACAAGCGGCGTTTCGCCGTGGAGGGCGGCCGGATCCGGGCCAGCCAGGGCCATACCGTCGCCGTCGACCTGGACCTGCCGGCCGACGAACCGCCCGCGTACCTCTACCACGGCACCGTCGCCCGCGCCCTCGACGCGATCCGTACCGAAGGCCTGCGCCCGATGGACCGCCACCACGTCCACCTCTCGCCCGACCGGGAGACCGCCGGCCGAGTCGGTGCCCGCCGCGGCCGTCCCGTGGTGCTGAGTGTGGACGCCGGGGCCATGCACCGGGCCGGCCACGTCTTCCACATCAGCGCCAACGGGGTCTGGCTCACCGATGCCGTGCCGCCGGAGTACCTACGGCTACCGGGCTGAGCCCTCGCTTGGCATGATCGGCGTCATGATCCATCCGCATCTGCCCACCACCGAATCCGTGGTCGGCGCGATTCGCGTGATCGCCGACGAGCATCGGCTGGAGGTCGAGGTCACTCACGACATCGGCGCCGACCGGACTTCACGGCGTACCTCGGCCGGCGCGTTCACCGTCCTCGACCCGGACGGATCCCTGCCGCACGAGGCATACGTCGAACTCGGCGGGTCCCCGTCCGTGACGGTACGGGTGTATCCGGAGGACGACGCTCACATCACCGTCGACGGGGTGCAATTCGACGATGTTCCGCGCGACCACGTACCGGCTTTCCTGCGCTCTCTCTACGGCGGGCTCGCCCACGTCAAGGGCCGCGTCTTCCCGCCGGGCTGGTGGCTGGTCGTACCCCTCCCCGGCGACGAGACCTACAAGGAACTGGTCCCGATGGGCGCGCTCATCCCCTGGATGAGCGCGCGCGTCCGGAGCAGGAAGAACTAGCGCCTTCCCCGGCCGCCGAGTTGTGCGAGACCCTCGGTCGCGATCCGCTCGAAAATCTGCTGGTCGGCGGCGAAGCCGGAGTCCGGGACCGGCGTGTGCAGGACGATCTCAGTGATGCCGAGTTCGAAGTGGCGTCCTGCGAAATCCACGAACGCGTCGAGGGATTCCAGGTGACGCCTGGGCTGTGGGGTGAAACCGGTGAGCAGGATCTTGTCCAGCTCCCCGGCGTCCCGGCCGATCTCCTCGCAGGCCGCGCCCAGCTTCTTGAGCTGGCCGCCGATCGCCTCGACGGACTGCTCCGGCGTCCCGGTCTCGAACAGCTTCGGGTCGCCCGTGGTCACCCACGCCTGCCCGTGCTTCGCGGCCAGCTTCAACCCGCGCGGGCCGGTCGCGGCCACGGCGAAGGGGATTCGGGGCCGCTGGACACAGCCGGGGATGTTGCGCGCCTCGATCGCCGAGTAGAAGGTGCCCTCGTAAGTCACCGCCTCCTCGGTGAGGAGCCGGTCGAGCAGCGGCACGAACTCGCCGAAGCGGTCGGCCCGTTCACGCGGCGTCCACGCCTCCTGCCCCAGCACAGTGGCGTCGAAGCCGTTGCCGCCCGCGCCGATCCCGAGGGTGAGCCGGCCGCCGGAGACGTCGTCGAGGGTGAGCAGATCCTTGGCGAGCGTCACCGGATGACGGAAGTTCGGCGAGGTGACGAGCGTGCCGAGCCGCAGCCGGGTGGTGGCGGCAGCGGCGGCGGTGAGCGTGGGGACCGCGCCGAACCACGGACCGTCCCGGAAAGTCCGCCAGGACAGATGGTCGTAGGTGTACGCCGTGTGGAAGCCGAGCTCCTCGGCGCGCGTCCATGTGTCACGGCCTCCGTCGTGCCAGCGGTCGATCGGCAGAATCACAGTGCTCAGTCGCATGGGACGACCCTACGAGAGCCGAGCAGGTGCCGCATCGACTGGGCGGCGCGGACGGCGGCGTCACCGCAGCAGTTGTTGAACAGGACGTGGACCTCTTGGGCCTGCTCGGCCATCGTGCGGATGCGCGGTGCCCACTCCGCCAGCTCATCGTGTGTGTACCCGTGACGGAACCGCTCCTCCTTGCTGCCGGTGCCCCAGGCGCTGTTGCGACCGTGGAAGCGCACCAGGGCGAGCTCCGGGGTGGTGACCCTGACAACCGGGGGCACGGAGGTGGGGAGCGTCTGGACCATGTCCACGGCCACGGCGGCTGTGCCCAACTCCGTGAGGAGGGCGGTCGTCGCATCGATGTAGCCGGGTCGCCACCAGTCGGGGTGCCGGAACTCCACGGCCATCGGCCATCCCGCGGCACGTTCACGGCATCGACGCAGGAACTGCACAGCGGGCTTTCCCGGTGCGAGCCGGGGCGGGAACTGAAAGACAAGCGTGCCCAGGCGACCGGACGCACGCAAGGGTTCAAGGGCGCCACTGAACCGGTTCCACACCTCGTCGAGCAGTCCGTCATCACTGCCTGTCCGCTGCCGCGCGAGGGCCGGACGCAGGTCGGCGGGCAGCGCTTCCGGCCGCGTCGGATGCCCGGTGAGCAGGGAGAACGCCTTCACGTCGAACCGGAAGCCCTCTGGGGTGCGGTCGGCCCACAGCAAGCTGTTGCGGGTGCTGGGCAGCCCGTAGTACGTGGAGTCCACCTCGGCCACCGGGAACTGTTCGGCGTAGTGCCGCAGTCTGCCCTCCGCGCCACGGCGGCCCCGGGGGTACCAGCCGCTGGACACCAGCGCCTTGTCCGTCCACGAGCAGGTTCCGACCCGGATCTGTCCCATCTCGCCAGCCTTCCCCGGGCCCGGTGGCAGATGCGTCCTGCGCTCGGGAGCACCCTCGCCCCCAGGCGGCCCGAAGCACCACCACCGTCGCGTACGCCCCCCTGTGCCCCGGACGCACCGGTCAGCGCACTCATCTGTGCGCCCACTCGCACGCACGTGCACCGACATACGGGACAATGGCCCGGTGACCTCTGCTACGGATCCCGCCCCGGCCATCCGCCCCATCCCGACCACGCCGCGGCTCATCGCGACCGACCTGGACGGCACCCTGCTGCGTGACGACAAGTCCGTGTCGGACCGTACGGTCGCGGCGCTGGCCGCCGCCGAGGAGGCGGGCATCGAGGTCTTCTTCGTCACGGGCCGCCCGGCCCGCTGGATGGATGTCGTCAGTGCCCATGTGCACGGCCATGGCCTGGCCATCTGCGGCAACGGCGCGGCCGTCGTCGATCTGCACGGCGACAGCGACGGGCCCCGGTTCGTGAAGGTGCGACCTCTGGAGGGGCGCGCCGCCCGCGATGTCGTCGCGCTGCTGCGCGCGGCCGTGCCCGGCACGTCCTTCGCGGTCGAACGCACCAGCGGCTTCCACCACGAACTCGCCTACCCGCCCCTGCACATGGACCCGGCGGCGAGCATCGCCCCCGTCGAGAAGCTCCTGGCCGAGGACGCCGACGTACCCGGCCAGCCGGTGCTCAAGGTGCTCGCCTTCCACCCCGAACTGGCCCCTGACGACTTCCTCGCGCTGGCCCGCACCGCGGTCGGAGCCCGCGCCGAGGTCACCCGGTCCAGTCCGACCGCGCTTCTGGAGATCAGCGGCGCCGGTGTCTCCAAGGCCTCCACCTTGGCTCTGTGCTGCGCCGAGCGAGGCATCTCACCCACCGAGGTGGTGGCCTTCGGCGACATGCCGAACGACATGGAGATGCTGAGCTGGGCCGGCACGTCCTACGCGATGGGCAACGCCCACCCCGACGTCCTCGCCACCGCTTCCGGACGCACCACCGCCAACAATGAGGACGGCGTCGCGGTCGTCATCGAGCAGATCCTCAAGGCTCTCTGAGCGGCCGGAGACCGGGACTTCCGCATAGGCAGGTTCAGCGCGAGTCCGAGGCCTGCGCGGCGATGGGACGGAGCAGCGCGGGCCGGGAGCCCTGCCCCGCCGATCGCCCGAATCAACGCCGGGCCGCGGGTGTTTCACGTGAAACAACAGCTGAGGACCGGACCGCGTGGCGCTTCACATGACCGTATGGGCCGTCAGAGCGGTGCGGGGTGTTTCACGTGACCGTGTCGACCGTCAGAGCGGTGTGAGAGTTTCTCGCGTAACCGCGTAACCGCGTAACCGCGTAACCGCGTAACCGGGTAACCGGGTATCCGCGTAACCGGGTATCCGCGTAACCGGGTCGATCTCAGAGAGCGGTGCGGGAGTGTGTTTCACGTGAAACGCCACGCGCCGTCCGTCACAGCGGTGCCTCCCACAGGACCGTCGTGCCGCCCCCGTCGTCCCCGATCCCGGGGCCATAGGAACTCGAACCGCCGAGCGCCTCGGCCCGCCGCTGGAGGTTGCGCAGACCGCTGCGGCGGCCGCCCGGAGGGATGCCGACCCCGTCGTCCGCGACCGTGAGGCGCACCCCGGGGCTGCCGTCCGGCAGTTGGGCCGTGGCGTCGACGGCGACCTCGATCCGGGATGCCTCGGCGTGCCGGAAGGCGTTCGAGAGAGCTTCGCGCAGCGCTGCGATGAGGTTCTTGCCAGTGAGCTCGCCCACGAGGGTGTCGACCGCCCCGAGGAAGCGGTGGGCCGGTTTGAAGCCGAGCGGTACGGCCGCCATGTTGATCTCCCGCAGCACACGGGTACGCAGCCCGGACGGCGCCTCGGCCGGCCCCTGCTGGAGCGCGAAGATCGCGGTGCGGATCTCCTGGATGGTGACGTCGAGTTCATCGACCGCCTTGCCGATGCCGCCCTGCACCTCGGGCACGATCGACTTGCGCTGGGCGCCCTCCAGCATCATTCCGGTGGCGAACAGCCGTTGGATGACCAGGTCGTGCAGATCGCGGGCGATGCGGTCACGGTCCTCGTAGACCGCGAGCCGCTCACGGTCGCGCTGGGCCTCCGCCATCATCAGGGCGAGCGCGGCCTGCGAGGCGAATTGGCTGGCCAGTGTCCGCTCGGCCTCGGTGAAGGGGCGCCCGCCGAGCACCCGAGGCGTGGCGAGAGCGCCCAGGACCCGGCCGCCGCTCTGCAACGGCAGCAGCATGCTCGGCCCATAGCGCTCCGACAGCTTGGTGATCATTCGGGGGTCCGAAGCCGCCTCATCGACGAAGACCGCCTCGCCGTCGAGCAGGCTCGAGACGACCGGACTCTCCGGCGGGACCACCATGCCGAGCGACACCCTCGGGTTGTCGGCGGAGACCGCGACGATTTCAAGGCCACCCTCCCTGGCGGGAAGCAGCACGATTCCGGCGTCGGAGTCGGCCAGATGGCGGGCCTGTTCGGCGACGACCTCCAGGGCGTCGTCCGCGTCCCCGCCCGAGAGCAGGGCCGTGGTGACGGCGACCGAGCCGTCGATCCACCGCTCGCGCTGGCGCGCCGCCTCGTAGAGCCGGGCGTTGCCGATGGCGATCCCGGCCTCCGTGGCGAGGACGCGCACCATGTGCAGGTCGTAGTCGTTGAATGCGCCGCCGCTGTGCTTCTCCGTCAGATAGAGGTTGCCGAAGATCTCGCCCTGCACCCGGATGGGGACGCCGAGGAAGGTCCGCATCGGCGGGTGGTTGGGCGGAAGGCCCGCCGAGCGGGGGTCGGCGGAGATCTCGGCCAGTCTCAGTGGTTCGGGGTGGTGGATCAGCCAGCCGAGAAGCCCGCGGTGCCCGTCGGGCCGGTGTCCGATCGCCCGGGCCTCGACGTCACTGACGCCATACGTCACGAAGTCGGAGAGTCCCCGGCCCTCTTCGTCGACGACTCCGATCGCCGCGTACCGCGCGTCGGCGAGTTCGGCCGCGGTTTCACAGATCCGGTCGAGGGTGGAGTGCAGCTCAAGGCCGGTCCCCACCGAGCGCATCGCCTCAAGGAGCTGAGGGACCCGCGCGGTGAGCTCGGTGGACAGCCCCTGCAGGCTGCGGGTGGCCCGGGTCGCTGCTTCGAGCGGATCCTGGTCCCCGCGGTCCAGGCCCTCGACGTCCTGCTGGCCCGGCGGTCTCTTCGGGTCTCGCGGCACTGACATGCCTTGAGAGTAGTTAGTCCTATTTGGCGAGGAAAGTCGGGTCCTGCCTGGCCTCGGTCTCGCGCTCTCGCTCCAGCATGCGGCACAGGGGCCCGTCGACCAGCGCGAGCTCCTCGTACGCGCCGCGCTGCACGGTCCTGCCCTCGTCGAGTACGAGCACTTCGTCGACGGCTTCCAGGCCGCGCAGCCGGTGCGTGATCAGTACCGTCGTGCGTCCTTCGGTGAGATCGAGCAGGTCCCTGGTGAGGGCGTCGGCGGTCGCCAGGTCCAGGTGTTCCGCGGGCTCGTCCAGGACGAGCACCGGGAAGTCCGCGAGGAGGGCGCGGGCCAGGGCGAGCCGCTGGCGCTGTCCGCCGGACAGCCGGGCGCCGTGTTCGCCGACGAGGGTGTCGAGACCGTCGGGCAGGGCGTCGACCCAGTCGAGGAGGCGGGCCCGGCCCAGAGCGACACGCAGATCGTCATCGGTGGCGTTGGTGCGGGCGAGCCGCAGGTTCTCCCGCACCGAGCTGTCGAACAAGTGCGCGTCCTGGGCGCAGAGCCCCACGATGCGCCGCACGTCGTCACCGTCCAGCTGGGTCGCGTCGCTCCCGCCGACCGCGTAGGTGCCCTGGGTGGGGTCGAGGAAGCGCAGCAGTACTTGGGCGAGGGTGGTCTTGCCGGATCCCGACGCCCCGACGACGGCCACCCGCATGCCCGGGGTGAGGCGCAGCCCGAAATCGTGCAGCGCGTCCCGCTCCTGGCCCGCGTATCGTGCGTGAATGCCGCGCAGCTCCAGCGGAAACGGCGTCGCGGGCACGGCGGCGGGCGCCTCCGGTTCCTGCACGGGGGCGGGCGTGTCGAGCACCTCGTAGACGCGCTCGGCGCTGCGCCGGACCCGCTGGCGCGACTGGACGGCCGACGGCAGCCCGGTCACTCCCTCGAAGGCGGCCAGCGGAACCAGCACCACCACGGCCAGCAACACCCCGTCGAGCCGTCCGGCCGCGACGGCCTGTACGCCGGCCAGCGCGGCGCCCGCCACGGTGACGCCACAGACCAGTGCGGAGAGCCCGACGCCGAGCGCGGAGGCGGCGGCGCCCCGCGAGGCGATACGGGTCAGCGCCGCATCCGCGTCCCTCACATCGCGGGTGCGGCGCCCGATGGCCCCGGCCACCGTCAGCTCGCCGGTTCCCGTGAGCAGATCGGCCACTCGGGTGGCGAGCAGCCCCCGGGTCGGAGCCAGCTGCCGCTCGGCCCGCCGTGCCAGCGCGCCGCTGACGCACGGGACCACGACCCCGGCCACGAACAGGCCCACGGCGAGCACGGCACCGGCCTCGGGCAGCAGCCATGCGGTGAACCCGGCGCTCAGGACCGACACGACGACGGCGACCCCGGCCGGGAGCGCCCAGCGCAGCCAGTAGTCCTGGAGCTCGTCGACGTCGGCGACCAGACGCGCGAGCAGGTCTCCTCGACGCGTCTCACGCAAGCCCGCCGGCGCGATCCGCTCAAGGCGCCGGTACACCGCGACCCGCAGCTCGGAGAGCATCCTCAGGACCGCGTCGTGGGAGACGAGACGTTCGGCGTAGCGGAACACCGCGCGCCCGATTCCGAAGGCGCGGGTCGCGGTGACGGCCACCATCAGATAGAGCACCGGCGGCTGTTGCGCGGCGCGCGAGATGAGCCATCCGGAGGTGGCCATGAGGCCGACGGCGGAACCGAGCGCCAACGCGCCGAGGAGCAGGGCGAGCGCGATGCGGCCGCGCACTCCACGCGCCGCGGCACGCACCCGGGCCAGCGGATTGCGGCCGGGCACGGGGCTCGCCGTGACGGTGCCTGGATCGGTGAGGGCCTCAACGGAGGCCGTCCGAACGCGGGTTGGGGTTGCCCCGGCTGTCCCCTGCACCGGTACGCGCGGTGTTGTTTCGGCGGCCCGCAGCTCGACCACGCGGTCCGCGACCGCGAGCAGCGCGGGGCGGTGCACGACGAGCAGGACCGTACGGCCCGCCGCCAGCCTGCGGACCGCGTCGACGATGCCGGCCTCGGTCTCGCCGTCCAGCGCGGCCGTCGGCTCGTCCAGCAGCAGCACCGGCCGGTCGGCAAGGAAGGCACGGGCGAGGGCGAGGCGCTGGCGCTGTCCTGCCGAGAGGCCGGCGCCGCCCTCGCCAAGGGCGGTGGCCACACCGTCCGGCAACGCGGCCACGAAGTGGTGCGCGCCCGCGTCGCGCAGGGCGTCAAGTACGGCCGTGTCGTCCGCGTCGGGCCGGGCCAGGCGGACGTTCTCCGCGATCGTCCCCGCGAAGAGGTGGGGCCGCTGCGGCACCCAGGCGATCCGTTCGCGCCACTGCGCGAGGGAGAGCGTCGCGAGATCCGTACCGGACACCAGGATCCGTCCGCCGTCCTGCGGCGTCACGAAGCCGAGCAGCGCGTTGAGAAGGGTGGACTTGCCGACACCGCTCGGGCCGGTCAGAGCAACCGTCTCGCCCGGCTCGACGACCAGGGAGGCGTCGGCCAGGGAAGGTTCTGTACGTCCGGGGTGGCGCACGGTGACGGCGTCCACCTGGATCCGGACGGGCCCCGCGGGGAGCGTCACCTTCCCTCCCTCGGGCAGCGGGGTCTCCAGGACCTCGAAGATCTCCTCCGCCGCCGACAGCCCTTCTGCCGCCGCGTGGTACTGCGCGCCGACCTGGCGCAACGGCAGATAGGCCTCCGGGGCCAGGATCAGGATCACCAGACCGGTGGAGAGGTCGAGGTCGCCGTGGACCAGGCGCATGCCGATGCCGACCGCGACCAGCGCCACCGAGATCGTCGCGAGCAGCTCGAGGGCGAACGAGGAGATGAAGGCGATCCGCAGGGTTTTCAGCGTCGCCTTGCGGTAGTCGGACGTGATCGTCCTGATCGACTCGGCCTGCGCCTTGGCCCGGCCGAACACCTTGAGCGTCGGAAGCCCGGCCACGACATCGAGGAAGTGACCAGAGAGCCGGGACAGCAGTCGCCACTGCCGGTCCATCTGCGACTGGGTGGCCCAGCCGATCAGCATCATGAACAACGGGATGAGCGGCAGCGTGACCACGATGGTGGCCGCGGACACCCAGTCCTCGGTGACAATCCGCGCCAGCACCGCCACCGGCACCACGACGGCGAGGCCCAACTGCGGCAGATAGCGCGCGAAGTAGTCGTCGAGTGCGTCGACGCCGCGCGTGGCGAGCGCCACCAGGGAGCCCGTGCGCTGGCCGCTCAGCCACTCCGGACCGAGCCCCGCCGCCCGCTCCAGGAGACGGCCCCGCAGCTCCGACTTGACCGCGGCGCTCGCACGGTGAGCGGCGAGGTCAGTGAGCCACGAGACCAGACCCCGCCCGGCCGCGACGGCCACGAGGAACAGCAGCGGCGTCCTCAGCCCGGTCACACCCTCACCGTGCTGGAACGCCCCCACGACGACCTCGGCGATGAGCATGGCCTGGGCGATGATCAGCCCCGCCCCGACCAGCCCGAGGGCCACCACCGCGGCAAGGAAGAAGCGGGTGGCGCGGGCGTACCGCAGCAGGCGCGGGTCGATCGGTTTCACGTGAAACATCCCCCAACGGAAAGGGTCGGAGTGGGGTGGGCTCCCTGGGGGTGTGTTTCACGTGAAACACACCCCCAGGGGCCGTGAGGGCCTCCGGCGGACCGTGAGGCCGCGGGCTCAGTGCGCTTCGGCGATGTTCTTCGTGCCGATCCGCTTGCGGAACACCCAGTACGTCCAGCCCTGGTAGAGCAGCACGATCGGGGTCGCGACCCCCGCACACCACGTCATGATCTTGAGGGTGTACGGGCTCGACGATGCGTTGGTGACCGTGAGGTTCCATGCACTGTTCAGCGAGGACGGCATGACGTTCGGGAAGAGCGTCAGGAAGAACATTGCCACCGCGGCGGCGATCGTGAGGCCCGACAGGGCGAAGGACCATCCCTCACGCCCCGCCTTGATGGCAACGATCGCCCCCACCAGCGCCAGCACCGCGATGGCCATCGCGACCAGACTCTTCGTGTCCCCGTCCGCGGCCTGGGTCCAGATCAGGAAACCGAGCGCGAGGACGGCCGCGGCCACACCCAGCTTGAGCGCGAGCGCACGGGCGCGCTGACGGATGTCCCCGAGCGTCTTGAGCGAGGCGAACACCGCACCGTGGAAGGTGAAGAGGGAGAGCGTGACGAGGCCGCCGAGGATCGCGTACGGGTTGAGCAGATCCCAGAAGCCGCCCACGTACTCCATGTGCGCGTCGATCTTCACGCCGTGCACGATGTTGGCGAATGCGACGCCCCAGAGGAACGCCGGAATGAGCGAGGTCCAGAAGATGGCCTGCTCCCAGTTGCGCTGCCACTTCTCCTCGGGCCGCTTAGCCCGGTACTCGAAGGCGACACCGCGGACGATCAGACAGACCAGAATGATCAGCAGCGGCAGGTAGAGACCCGAGAAGAGCGTCGCGTACCACTCGGGGAAGGCGGCGAAGGTCGCGCCGCCCGCCGTGAGCAGCCACACCTCGTTGCCGTCCCAGACGGGGCCGATGGTGTTGATCAGGACGCGCTTCTCGGTCCGGTCCCTGGCCAGCAGCTTCGTCAGGATGCCGATCCCGAAGTCGAATCCCTCCAGGAAGAAGTAGCCGATCCACAGAACGGCGATGAGTACGAACCAGACGTCGTGAAGTTCCATGCCTCGATCTCCTCAGCCTCAGTACGAGAAGGCCATCGGCCGGTCGGGGTCGCGGTCGTCCCCGCCGATCTTGGTGGGCGGGTTGAGGTCGGCCTCGGTGAGCTCGGGCGGCCCGGCCTTCACGTACTTCACGAGCAGTCTGACCTCGACCACCGCGAGCACGGCGTAGAGCAGCGTGAAGACGATCATCGAGGTGAGGACCTCGCCCTGCGAGACGCTGGGGGAGACCGCGTCCCGGGTGCGCAGGACGCCATACACGACCCAGGGCTGACGGCCCATCTCCGTGAAGATCCAGCCCCACGAGTTGGCGATCAGCGGGAAGCCGAGAGTCCATACCGCGAAGAACCAGTACCACTTGGTCAGGCGGGTGCCGAGTGCCTGGCTCTTGAAGAGCACCAGGTGGGGCACTTCGTCCTCACCGGTCCTCATCCCCGGCGCCAGCATGAACTTCTTGCGGGTGAGCCAGAGCCCGACGAGTCCGATGACGAAGGACGTCATGCCGAAGCCGATCATCCAGCGGAAGCCCCAGAACGTGACCGGGATATTGGGCCGGTAGTCGCCGGGCCCGAACTTCTGCCGCTCGGCCTTGTTCACGTCGTTGATGCCGGGGACGTAGGAGGAGAAGTTGTTGTCGGCGAGGAAGGACAGGACTCCGGGCACCGAGATCTCGACGTCGTTGTGACCCTTGGCCACGTCACCGACGGCGAATATCGAGAACGGCGCGGGCTTCTGGCCGTCCCACAGGGCCTCGGCGGCGGCCATCTTCATGGGCTGTTGCTTGAACATGACCTTGCCGAGCGAGTCGCCGCTGACGGCCGTGAGCAGTCCCCCGATCACCAGCGTGACCAGGCCCAGCCGCAGCGAGGTGCGCATCACGGGGATGTGCTTCTTGCGGCGCAGATGGAGGGCGGCGACGCCGACCATGAACGCGCCACCGGTGAGCAAGGCGGCGGTCAGGGTGTGGAAGACAACGACCAGGGTGGTGTCCTGGGTCAGGACCTTCCAGAAGTCGGTGAGTTCCGCGCGCCCGGTGACCTTGTTGAGCCTGAAGCCGACCGGGTGCTGCATCCAGGAGTTGGCCGCCAGGATGAAGTAGGCGGACAGGATGGTGCCGATGGAGACCATCCAGATGCAGGCGCAGTGGATCTTTTTCGGCAGCTTGTCCCAGCCGAAGATCCACAGCCCGATGAAGGTGGACTCGAAGAAGAAGGCGATGAGCGCCTCGAAGGCGAGCGGGGCACCGAAGATGTCGCCGACGAACCGCGAGTAGTCAGACCAGTTCATGCCGAACTGGAATTCCTGGACGATCCCGGTGACCACACCCATCGCGATGTTGATCAGGAAGAGCTTGCCCCAGAACTTGGTCGCCTTGAGGTACTTGTCCTTACCCGTTCGCACCCAAGCGGTCTCCAGGCCGGCGACGAGCGCGGCGAGCGAGATCGTCAGGGGGACGAAGAGGAAGTGGTAGACGGTGGTGATGCCGAACTGCCATCGCGCCAGGGTCTCCGGCGCCAGAGCCAGGTCCACGTCGGCACTCTCCTTACATCGCCGTGGTCACAGCCGCAGGCTTGCCCCTTTAATCCCCCCGATTATGGGAGGAAGCGGGACCCGCTTGTGAACGCGTTCACATTCACAAGCATTATGTCGTACGAGCTGTCGAGTCCTCCAGGGGGGTCCCCTAGGGCGTGCGCCACATGTACGCCGCCGCGAGATAGCGGGGAAACGCCGGGGAGAGGCGGCCGAGGCCATCGGGCGTGGACACCCCCTTCCCAAGGCTTTCAACATCTTGTTGAATTCGGCGCCATGGAGAATCAGCTGCGGATACGCATCTCATGGCCCGCGGGCAGCCTCACCGCGACACTCGAGGAAACCCCCACGAGCACGGCGCTCGCGGGGGCACTCCCGATCACCTCCACCGCCCACACCTGGGGCGAGGAGGTCTATTTCGACACCCCGGTCTCCCTGGCCCAGGAACCGGACGCGCGCCAGGTCGTGGAGCCGGGCACGGTGGCGTTCTGGACCGACGGCGACGCGCTCGCGTTGCCGTACGGCCCCACCCCCATCTCGCGCGGTGACGAATGCCGGCTCGCGAGCCCCTGCAATATTCTCGGCCGGATCGACGGCGACCCCCGGCAACTCGCCACGGTCCGCTCCGGCGACCCGATCCGGGTCGACGCCCTCTGATCAGACCGGCGCCCCCCCTGAACGAGTCGGCACCCTCGGAATGCGTCGGCGCCTTCTGTTCAAGGGGGCCCCGAGACGTCAGGCCTTCTTGCGGAAGCCCTCCGCGACCTTGAGGAACAGGTCGTTGGCCTCGCTCTCACCGATCGTGACGCGCACGCCTTCGCCGGCGAACGGCCGGACCACGACGCCCGCGGCCTCACACGCCGTCGCGAAGTCGACCGTGCGCTCCCCGAGGCGCAGCCAAACGAAGTTCGCCTGCGTCTCGGGCACGGTCCAGCCCTGCTGCCCCAGGCCCTCGTACACCCGGTTCCGCTCGCACACCAACGAGCCGACACGGCCCATCAGTTCGTCCTCGGCACGCAGCGAGGCGACCGCGGCGTCCTGGGCGAGCTGGCTGACGCCGAAGGGCACGGCCGTCTTGCGCAGCGCCGCGGCGACCGGCTCGTGGGCCACCGCGAAGCCGACCCGCAGCCCCGCGAGCCCGTACGCCTTGGAGAAGGTGCGCAGGACGGCCACGTTGGGGCGGTCCCGGTAGATCTCGATGCCGTCCGGGACCTCGGCGTCGCGGATGAACTCCCGGTACGCCTCGTCGAGCACCACGAGGACGTCGGACGGCACCCGGTCGAGGAATCGTTCCAGCTCGGCCCGGCGGACCACGGTGCCGGTCGGGTTGTTCGGGTTGCAGACGAAGATCAGCCGCGTCCGGTCGGTGATCGCGTCCGCCATCGCGTCCAGGTCGTGCACGTCGCCCGGGGTGAGCGGCACCTGGACCGGCTTCGCTCCACTGATCCGGGTGATGATCGGGTACGCCTCGAAGGAGCGCCAGGCGTAGATGACCTCGTCGCCGGGGCCCGAGGTGGACTGCACCAACGACTGGGCCACCCCCACCGAGCCCGTGCCCGTGGCCAGGTGCGCATGCGGCACCCCGAACCGCTCGGCCAACTCGTTCATCAGCCCCGTGCACGCCATGTCCGGGTAGCGGTTGAAGGCGCCCGCGGCCGCGACGGCGCTCTCCATCACGCCGGGCAGCGGCGGGTAGGGGTTCTCGTTGGAGGACAGCTTGTAGGCGACCGGCCCCTCGGATGCGGCCGCGGGCCTGCCGGGCTTGTAGGTGGGGATGCCGTCCAGCTCGGCGCGCAGCTTGGGGGTCGTCTCGCTCACCGCAGGTCCTCCTCGACCGTCGCGTACAGATGCTGTGCACGCCGCCGTGGACAGCTCCGTACACATCCAATACTCCTCACCTTATGAGGATTGGGCGTCCCTGCGAATAGCGGACGGGCACCGGTTCACGGCGGGCGTACGAGGAAGGGGGAGCGCTCCTCCCCCTGGCGCGCGCCGGTGGCCCGCGCCCTGGCGCGCATCACCCGTGAAGGTGAGTTGAGACCTCTTCGAGACCTCGGACAGTTGGCAGCTGCCCGGGGATCGACAAGCGTCACCACAACGCTTACCCCGCCAATCCCCTTGCATTGCAAGGCCATTGACAATGTTCGATCATGCAGAAACGTGCCTGTCAACGCGTGCATATGCACCCGGGCCAACCGCCCGTCATCGCCCTACTATCGGCTCGCCATGACAGCAGCAGGGAAGCACCAGGTGAGCCGGTCGACCGGTCGCCGGCTGGGGCGGGCGGGTATTCGAGATGTGGCCGCCGCCGCCGGTGTCTCCATCACGACCGTCTCAGACGCGCTCAACGGCAAGGGGCGGCTCCCCGACGCCACCCGCCGCCACGTCCGCGAGGTCGCAGACCGGCTGGGCTACCGCCCATCCGCAGCGGCCCGCACGCTCCGTACCGGCAAGTCCGGCCTCATCGGCCTGACCGTGACGACCTACGGGGATGAACCTTTCACCTTCACCGAATTCGCCTACTTCGCCGAAATGGCGAGAGCCGCGACCTCCGCCGCGCTGGCCCGCGGCTACGCCCTCGTCATCCTTCCCGCCACCTCACGCCGCAGCCCGGCGGACGTCTGGTCGAACGTCGCCCTCGACGGCACCGTCGTCATCGACCCCTCCGACCAGGACCCCGTGGTCAGCGAACTCGTACGCCAGGGCCTTCCCGTCGTCTCCGACGGCCGCCCGGCGGGCAGCCTGCCCGTCACGGCGTGGGTGGACAACGACCACGAGGCCGCCGTACTGGACCTGCTCGACCATCTCGCCGCCGCCGGCGCCCGCCGGATCGGCCTGCTCACCGGAACCACCACCGACACCTACACCCGCCTGTCCACCGAGGCCTATCTGACCTGGTGCGGACGGGTCGGCCAGGATCCGGTCTACGAGTCCTACCCGGCCCACGACCCCTGTGCGGGCGCCGTCGCAGCCGACCGGCTGCTCGCCCGCCCGGACCGGCCGGACGCCGTCTACGGACTCTTCGACCCCAACGGCACCGACCTGCTCGCGGCCGCCCGGCGCTACGGGCTGCGCGTACCGGAGGACCTGCTCCTCGTGTGCTGCAGCGAATCCACCGTGTACGCCACGACCGAACCGCCCATCACCACCCTCTCGCTCAAACCACGGCGCATCGGCACGGCCGTCGTCCAGCTCCTCATCGACGCGATCGAAGGAATCGACAACGGCCAGCCCATCGAGCAGGTGATACCGACCGAGCTGATCGTGCGGACGTCCTCCCAACGCCGTCCGCCGCGCACCACGGTGAGCCCGCCGCGCTCGCCGGCGACGGGCCAGTCCGGTCCGTCCGGCCAGCCGGGTCAGCCCGGTCAGAACTGAGAGGGCTCCGGCCGGGTGACACCACCCGGCCGGGTGGCGCCGAGCCCGGTATCGCCGGAACGGCGAGGATCGGCCGGGATCGGACCGCCACATTGGGGACATAACCACCCGCCAACCCCGCTCGCACCCGGATTGACCACCCCTGGTGCGTCACACAGCATGAGGCGCATTCCTATGATGGGCGCACGACACCACGGATCGCCGCCCGACCTGGCGGATCCCACGGTGTACGGCGGCGCGACGGTGGTGGAGGGGTCGATGACTCAGGGGGCCGGTCAGGGACCCGTGCGGACGGAGACGTTGCGTGACTTCCGGGTGCCGCCGTACGCGCAACAGACCCCCGTGCCACCACCCGGGGAACAGGAATCCTGGCCGCAGCCGCCGGCCCCGGAACTCCACCCGGAGACGGGCCCGGAGCTCTCCTCCATGGAGCCGGCCGCGGAACCGCACCCCATGCCGGTGGCCCCGGAGTTCCGTCAAGAGCCTCCGGCACCGGACTTCCGCCCGGAACCCCCGGTGAACCGGCCCGAGGCGCCCGCGCCCCAGGCGCCCGCCACGGCGCCCGGCGCAATCGCCTATCCGGATGACGAGCCGCCCGAGGGATACACGCCGACCGCGCGTGACCTCCCGATCATCAACCGGGGGGACACCGTGCAGGTGCCCGTGGTCGAGCAGCCCGCCCCGGCGCGGACCAACGACGGCCCCGGCCCGCTGTACGTCGTCGGCGACGTCCACGGCTACCTCAACGAACTCCTGGCCGCCCTGCGCGAGCAGGGCCTCATCGACGAATCCGGCAACTGGGCCGCCGGCACCGCGCGCCTGTGGTTCCTCGGCGACTTCACCGACCGCGGCCCCGACGGCATCGGCGTCATCGACCTGGTCATGCGGCTCTCCGCCGAGGCCGCGGCCGCCGGCGGCTACTGCAAGGCCCTCATGGGCAACCACGAGCTGCTGCTCATCGGCGCCAAACGGTTCGCCGACACCCCGGTCAACTCCGGTGCCGGCACCGCCACGTTCCAGGCCGCCTGGCTGCTCAACGGCGGCCAGAAGGCCGATATGGACCGGCTCCAGGACGTGCACCTCCAGTGGATGTCCCGGCTCGACGCGATCGAGCAGGAGGACGACCACCTGCTGATGCACTCCGACACGACCGCCTATCTGGATTACGGCGACTCCATCGAGGCGGTCAACGACACCGTCCACGCCATTCTCAACCGCAACGACGCCGACGAGTGCTGGGACCTGTTCCGCAAGCTCACCAAACGCTTCGCGTTCCGCGACGGTTCCGGCCCGCAGGCAGCGCGCGAGCTGCTCGCGGTATACGGCGGGCAGCGTGTGGTGCACGGTCACAGCCCGATCCCGTATCTGCTGGGCGAAGTCGGCACCGAGGACGGCGAGGAGGACTCCCGCCCGGTGGTCGAGGGCCCGCACCTGTACGCCGACGGACTTGCCATCGCCATGGACGGCGGCGTGACCATGGCCGGAAAGCTGCTGGTCCGGCAACTCCCGCTGCATGACTGAAGGGTGACCGGGAAGGCGTTCAGCAAAGCGCCGGGTATGCCATTTCCGGAAACACCCTGTCACCCCGTGCCGTAGCGGCTCTACCATCGGGTTATCCGAGCAGGCTCTCCTCCGTTTCCGCCCAACTGCCCGTTCATCAAGCGGGCTTCCCGGCCCTACGGAGCATCGGGGGATGCACATGAACAGCGCTCCGCACCTGCTTCCCGAGGACCGCCAGGAGTTCGAGCGGATCCTCGACGAGGCGCTGCGCACCGCGCATGAACGACCCGGTCTCTCCACCATCGGCGACCGTCTCAACGCTGTGCAGCTGCGCACCATGGTGCTGGCCGCCGGCACCTTCGTCACCGAGCGGGCGAGCCCCGAGTACGACCATTACGTCAAGGCACGCCAAGCTCTGAAGGCCTCCGTCGCCACCACCACGCACGACTCGGCCCTGCCGGCCCCCGACGGGGAGCCGCTGGAGCCCCCGGGCGCGGGGGTCGGGGCCGTCGTCACCGTACTGGCCCCCGTCCTTGCCGGGACCGCGGCCGTGATCTTCCTGTTGGTCGGCTACATCCTGAAGATGCTCAAGCCGGTACCCGCCTTCGCCGACACCATGGTGACGGCCGGCTGGTTCTTCGGCGCGCTGACCGCCGCCGCGATCCTCGCCGCCGCCGTCGGGCTCCTGATCACCGCCGTGCGCAACGGCGCGACCCAGGTGGTGGCCATCGACGAGGCCGGCGAGGCGGACGCGTCCGACGAACACGTCCAGGAGCTCTCCCGCGCACGCGAGGCGTGGCGCCATGCCCTGCTGGAGCGCGGCATCTACCCGTTTCTGCGCGACGCGCTCGCCGACCCGAGCGTCGACCCCGCCACCCCGGCGCGCCGCCCGATGGGCCGGATCCCCTCCCTCGGCTACGACCGGCCGGGCTTCGACAGCCCCGGTGAGGGCGACTCCCCGTCCACCCACCCCAGTTTCACCAGCCCGGACTTCACCAGCCCCGACTTCGGCGGCCCCGAACACCAGCCGGACTGAGGTCACGGGCAGGACGTCGGAAGGACATCAGGCCGGGCGCGCCGTCCCGGAGGCCGTCGGCTTCCGGGACGGCGCACGCCACGCGTCGCCTCAGTCGGCGATCGGCAGGTAGACCCGGTTGCCCGCGTCCGCGAACTCCTTGGACTTCTCCGCCATCCCCGCTTCGATTTCGTCCGACTTCAGATCGCCGCCGTGCTCGCGCCTGATGTCCTGAGAGATCTTCATCGAGCAGAACTTCGGGCCGCACATCGAGCAGAAATGCGCGGTCTTGGCCGGCTCCGCGGGCAGCGTCTCATCGTGGAACTCCCGGGCGGTGTCCGGGTCGAGGGCCAGGTTGAACTGGTCCTCCCAGCGGAACTCGAACCGGGCGTCCGAGAGCGCGTCGTCCCACTCCTGCGCGCCCGGGTGTCCCTTGGCCAGGTCCGCCGCGTGTGCGGCGATCTTGTAGGTGATGACGCCGGTCTTCACGTCATCGCGGTTGGGCAGGCCGAGGTGCTCCTTGGGCGTGACGTAGCAGAGCATCGCGGTGCCCCACCAGGCGATCATCGCCGCGCCGATGCCGGAGGTGATGTGGTCGTAGGCGGGCGCCACATCGGTGGTCAGCGGCCCAAGGGTGTAGAACGGGGCCTCTTCGCAGATCTCCTGCTGGAGGTCGATGTTCTCCTTGATCTTGTGCATCGGGACGTGTCCCGGGCCCTCGATCATCGTCTGTACGTTGTGACGCTTGGCGATCGTGTTGAGTTCCCCGAGCGTGCGCAGCTCCGCGAACTGCGCCTCGTCGTTGGCGTCCGCGATGGAGCCGGGCCGCAGGCCGTCGCCCAGCGAGTACGTCACGTCGTAGGACGCGAGGATGTCGCAGAGCTCCTCGAAGTTCTCGTACAGGAACGACTCCTTGTGGTGCGCGAGGCACCAGGCCGCCATGATCGAGCCGCCGCGCGAGACGATGCCGGTCTTGCGGCGTGCGGTCAGCGGCACGTAGCGCAGCAGGACACCCGCGTGGACCGTCATGTAGTCGACGCCCTGCTCGGCCTGCTCGATGACGGTGTCCTTGTAGATGTCCCAGGTCAGGTCCTCGGCGCGGCCGTCGACCTTCTCCAGGGCCTGGTACAGCGGCACGGTGCCGATCGGGACGGGCGAGTTGCGCAGGACCCACTCGCGGGTGGTGTGGATGTTGCGTCCCGTGGAGAGGTCCATGACCGTGTCGGCGCCCCACTTGGTGGCCCAGGTCATCTTGTCGACCTCTTCCTCAATGGAGGAGGTGACCGCGGAGTTCCCGATGTTGGCGTTGACCTTCACCAGGAAACGCTTGCCGATGATCATCGGCTCGATCTCGGGGTGGTTGATGTTGGCGGGCAGCACCGCGCGGCCCGCGGCGATCTCCTCCCGGACGACCTCGGGGGAGACGTTCTCGCGGATCGCGACGTACTCCATCTCCGGGGTGATCTCGCCGCGCCGCGCGTACGCGAGCTGGCTGACGGCCTGCCCGCCTCGGCCGCGGCGGGGCTGGCGCGGACGCCCGGGGAAGACCGCATCGAGGTTCTTGAGCCCCCCGCGCGGCGAGGTGTGCTTGATGCCGTCGTCCTCGGGGCGGACCGGGCGTCCGGCGTACTCCTCGGTGTCCCCGCGTCCGATGATCCAGTTCTCGCGGAGCGGGGCGAGACCGCGGCGGACATCGGTCTCGATGGCGGGATCGGTGTACGGCCCCGACGTGTCGTACAGCGTCACGGCCTTGCCGTTGGTGAGGTGCACCTGGCGGACCGGCACCTTGAGGTCGGGGCGCGATCCCTCGACGTACCCCTTGTGCCAGCCGATGGACTTCCCGCTCTCCTCATTGCTGGAGGCAGGCGTGCGTGTGTCCTGAACGGTCATGAGACCTACTCCCTACGCCGGCATTACCCGGTAACAGGTTCGGCGGTCGGCGCAGCGTCTTCCGTACGGTTCGTACGGTATTCAGCGCCCTCTCAGCCCGGTGCTCCGAGCTCCCGCGTGTGCAAAGGTGTCACCACGCTAGCGTCCTCACTGGCGCGCTGAACAGAGGGCCCCCTCTGTTCTTGCGATGATCGGGCGGTGACCTCACCAGAACCGCACCCTCCGCACCCATCCGGCGGATCCGGCCACGGACATGGCCACTCGCACAGTCACGGGCCCGCCGCACCCGTGTCGAAGCATCTCCGCAAGGTCATCGCCGCGGTGCTGATTCCCTTCTCCACAGCGGTACTTGTGGGGCTCGTGGTGCTCTGGCCCGGCGGCGCCCCGCCGCATCAGCGGACCGGGGTCGGCTTCGACCGGCAGACTCAGCAAGCCAAGGTCACCAAAGTGGACAAGGTGGACTGCAAGTCGGTCAACGCCGGTCAAGCTCCTTCGAACGGTGACACCTCCACCGCCGAGAGCCGGCAAGCGCGGGCAGCTCCGCAGAAGTGGTGCGGCAAGGCCACCGTCGAGGTCACCTCGGGCAAGGAGAAGGGCCGCACCTTCACCGAGATCGTCCAGCCCGACTCGCCCCGCCAACTGCACGCGGGCCAGGGCGTGATCGTCGCGTACGCCCCCGACGCCCCCCATGACCTGCAGTATTCGGTGACCGATGTGAACCGGCGCTTGCCCATGGCGCTGCTCGCGGGGATCTTCGCGCTCGCGGTGGTGCTCGTCGGGCGGTTGCGCGGGGTTATGGCGCTGGTGGCGCTGGTGGTCTCGTTCGCCGTGCTGACCCTTTTCATCCTTCCGGCGGTGTTGCAGGGCTCCAATCCGCTGCTTGTGGCGGTGGTCGGCGCGAGCGCCATCATGCTGATCGCGCTCTACATGTGCCACGGCCTGTCCGCGCGTACCTCCGTCGCCGTCCTCGGCACCCTCGTCTCACTGATGCTGATCGGGGTGCTCGGCTCGCTCTTCATCGGCTGGGCCGCGCTCACCGGCAACACCGACGACAACACCGGTCTCATCCACGGCCTCTATCCGAACATCGACATGTCCGGCCTGCTGCTGGCCGGCGTCATCATCGGCTCGCTCGGTGTGCTCGACGATGTGACGGTCACCCAGACCTCGGCGGTGTGGGAGCTGCACGAGGCGAATCCGACGATGGGCCCTCGGGGCCTGTACCGGGCGGGCATCCGCATCGGCCGCGACCACATCGCCTCGGTGGTCAACACACTGGTGCTCGCCTATGCGGGCGCCGCGCTGCCCCTGCTGCTGCTGTTCTCGATCGCGCAGAGCAGCGTGGGCACGGTGGCCAACAGTGAGCTGGTGGCTGAGGAAGTCGTCCGCACCCTGGTCGGATCGATCGGCCTCGTCGCCTCGGTGCCGCTGACCACGGCGCTGGCCGCCCTGGTGGTCTCCGCCGACCGGCCGGCCCCCGGCGGCCGCGCCGCGCCGCGGCTGGGTGCCAGGCGTGGCGCGGGCGGCCATCGCCGCAAGAAGTAGCGGGTCAGCCGGCGTTCTCCTCCGCCAGGATGCGTCCGAGTGCGTCCTCGAGGTGCTCGTCGAACTCCCCGAGCGTCCACTCCTGACCGAGGGGTACGAGCTTGTCGGTGCGGTCGAGGAAGGCCACCAGTGGCGCCGCTCCGGCCCGGAACAAGGCCCGGTCCGCGCCTACTTGCAGCCGGATGTGGACGTCGGAGAGCCCATCGGGGTCGCTGGGCTCGATCCGCACATCGCCGTCGCCGGTCGGGGCGTTGACGCCGTCGAGCAGCAGCTCGCGCCCGAAGGCCCAGGTGACGGGCGCGTCGCCGGGCAGGTGGAAGGTCATGCGCACGGCGTAGGGGTCCGTCGCCTGGTACGTCAGCTCCACCGGGATCCGGAAGGAAAGCTCCTCGGAGACGACGAAGCTCATCATCACTTCTGCCTGAACCGACTCACGCATCGTCACGTACCCCGCTTTAGCTGAAACCGGCCAGGAATGATCCCTCAGTGCCTTCTTGACGCCATCGTGCTGTACGTGCCAACAGATCACAAGGAGTGATATTTCAGATACTGATAGAGAGCATCAGGGAGCTGAAGAGGGCACCGACCTCGCTGCGGAGCTGTTCGATCGCCGGCAGCAGGCGTTCTTCCTGGTGGAGGGGGACGGAGATCGCCATGGTCGCGGCGCTGGAACCGGCCGTGATGGGGATCGCGGCGCAGACGGTTCCCAGGGCGTACTCCTGCCGTTCGACCACGGGTTGCATACGCTCCGTAGTCGTCAGGCGCTCCGTCAGGGCCCAGCGGTCCCGCACGGTGTAGGGCGTGATCGCCTTGACCGGGTGCCGGTCCAGATAGTCCTCGCGCGCGCGGTCATCGAGCTGGCTGAGCAGGCACTGGCCGATCGCGTGGGCGTGGCCGGTCTCACGGAAGTCGGCCCACTCCTCGACCGCGGGCGCGTTGGGGGTGTCGGCAACCCCGGCGATCTCGATCTCACCCTCGCGGTAAACGGCGAAGTAGACGGGGACCCCGATGGTGTCCCGCCATCGGGCGAGCGAGCCGGCGATCTTGCTGCGACGATT
Source organism: Streptomyces sp. NPDC048361 (assembly GCF_040651795.1). Classification (NCBI taxonomy): domain Bacteria; kingdom Bacillati; phylum Actinomycetota; class Actinomycetes; order Kitasatosporales; family Streptomycetaceae; genus Streptomyces; species Streptomyces sp. NPDC048361. The sequence continues at coordinate 89,725 of NZ_JBEZKW010000003.1, read as the reverse complement.
CTGCAGTGCCCCGCCATGCGCCAGTAGCTCGGCCGCGGGACCGAGGACGAACACCCCGCTCTGACGCCGCAGATAGCCCTCGTGGGTCAGGGTCCGCAGCAGGTGGTACGCGGTGGGAAGCGGCAGTCCCGCCTCGCGCGCCAGCTGTTTGGCGGGCGCGCCGTCGGTGTGCGATGCGACTGCTTCAAGGAGTCGCAGGGCTCGCTGGACCGAGCCGATCAGGGTAGGGACGGCGGCGTTCGAAGCCGTGGCCACAGGTCACCCCCAGGCGTACTGACGGGCGTCGCGCCCGCCCGCGGGGGCCGCCCCCGCGCGGCCGCCGCGCCTCGGGGTGCGGCGGCACGGGCCGGTCGGGCCGGTGGTCGGGCGCGGTCGGGACCCGTGCTTCCCGGGGGCGGCGGAGACTCGCCACTCTAATGGCCGAGGTTGTAGCTGAAGGCGGTTTGTCCAGGTCAATCCCCCGCCCGGGCTAATCCGCCACGCGCCCTGACGGGGTCCACCACGCGGGCCGTGAGGCTGCGCCGGCGTGGCGGGCTCCGCTACCAGTCGCCTCGCGAGGAGGACGAGGACATGAACCTCCGCACCACGTAGATCAGACCGCCGACCAGCGCGACGAAGACAAGGAGCTTGAACAGCACCCCGAAGACGAAGCTGACCACACTCGCGATCAGACCGCCGAACACGACCAGCGCGATGACGGGCACGGCGACCCACTTCACCCACCAGGGCATCCCCGCGAAAATCTCCCGTGCCGCCATCGCCTTTACCTCTTTCTGTCAGTTTTCCGTCCGTGCACGCATTCCGTGCTTTCGACACTGTCGATGCTAGGGGCGACAGCATGGCGCGCGGGGTGCTCGCAGCCCTTGAACTCCCCTGACCGAACCCCTAGGGAGAGTCAGGGACGGCCCTCAGCTCTCAGGCGGAGAGAAGACCACCAGAACCCTCAGGTCTTCGGTGATGTGGTGGAACTTGTGGGCCACTCCGGCCGGCACATAGACCACGCTGCCGCGGGAGACCTGCGTCGTCTCCAGACCCACGGTGATCGAGGCCCGGCCGCTGGCCACGAAGTAGATCTCGTCCTGGGCATGCGGGGACTGCGAGTCGTGCGCGCCGGCATCGAGGGCGTACAGCCCCGCCGACATGTTCCGCTCCCGCAGGAACTGCAGATACGCACCGTCGTTGGCGGCCCGCTCCGCCTCCAACTCGTCGAGCCGGAAATCTTTCATCGCCATCCGCCCCTGCACTTGTGCCGATCACGTCTGCCACGATCGGACCCATGAAGAATTTTGTAGTCAAGACGATCGCCAACGCGGCTGCCCTGGCAGTAGCCATCTGGTTGGTGAAGAACATCACCCTGACCGGCGACAACACCGGCAAGAAGGCCCTCACGCTGATTCTGGTGGCGCTGGTCTTCGGCGTGGTGAATTTCGTCGTCAAGCCCGTGGTGAAGCTGCTGTCCTTCCCCTTGTTCATTCTCACGCTCGGGTTGATCACCCTGGTGATCAACGCCTTGATGCTGCTGTTGACTTCCTGGCTCGCCGACAAGCTGAACCTCAGCTTCCACGTCGAAGGCTTCTGGACCGCCGTCGTCGGCGCCCTGATCATCTCGATCGTGTCCTGGGCGATGCACATCGCCCTCCCCGACGAGGGCTGAGAGCCGTGACCGCCCTGTGGCGCGGCCATCGGAGGCCGGCACGAGGGCGGCCCGGTCGGCCCGCGTACCGCGCCGGTGCTCCACGAGCCCGCCTGTGGAACGTCCCATGCGGCACGGCGGTTCCATGGATCCCGATACTCCAGGTACTCCCGTGCCTCCCCATCCCCAGGGCCCCCTCCCAGGCCTCCCCTTCCTCTCGGACCTCCTGGGCCCCGGCCCTTCCCCTCGGTTCTCCCGGCGCGACGCCGCCCGCAGTGAAATGGAGCATGTGGCATGACAGGTGACGGCACTCGTTCCGTTCGCGCCGGTCTCCCCGACCCGGTCGCCTACGAACCCACCCTCCCGGGGCCGGTGTTCGCCGCCCACTTCCATCTGCCCGGTGAGGCCACCGGGCCCTACACCTACGGCCGCGACACCAACCCGACCTGGACCCATCTGGAGCGGGCCATCGCCGACCTCGAGTCGCCCGATGAGAACGCGGAGGCGATCATCTTCGCGTCCGGAATGGCCGCGATCTCGGCCGTCCTGCTCTCCCACGCGCGCTCGGGCGACACCGTGGTCCTGCCGGACGACGGCTACCAGGCCCTGCCCCTGGTACGTGAGCAGTTGGAGGCGTACGGCATCGAGGTGCGCACCGCCCCGACCGCCGGCGATGCCCAACTGGCCCACCTGAGCGGCGCGAAGCTGCTGTGGATCGAAACACCGTCCAATCCCGGTCTCGATGTGTGCGACGTACGCCGGCTCGCGCGTGCGGCACACGACGCCGGCGCCTTGGTGGCGGTGGACAACACCCTGGCCACACCGCTAGGACAGCGCCCCCTCGACCTCGGCGCGGACTTCGCCGTGGCCAGCGGCACGAAGGGTCTGACCGGACACGGCGATCTCCTGCTCGGCTACGTGGTGTGCCGCGATCCCGAGCTCGCCGCCCGTGTACGCAAGTGGCGCAAGGTCGTCGGAGCGATCCCGGGGCCGATGGAGGCCTGGCTGGCCCACCGCTCCCTCGCGACCCTGCATCTGCGCGCCGACCGGCAGGCTGCGAACGCCCTCGCCCTCGCCGAGGCGCTGGCCCAGCGGGACGAGGTGACGGGCCTGCGCTACCCGGGTCTGCCCTCGGACCTCTCGTACCGTCTGGCCTCCGCGCAGATGCGGCGCTTCGGCTGCGTGGTCTCCTTCGACCTGCCCGACCGCGGCTTCGCCGAGCGGTTCCTCGACGCGCTGCGCCTGGTCGACGACGCCACCAGTTTCGGCAGCGTGCGCTCCACGGCGGAGCGCCGCGGCCGCTGGGGCGGCGACGCGGTGGGGGAGGGCTTCATCCGCTTCTCCGTCGGCGCCGAGGATGCCCCGGACCTGATCGCGGACGTGGAACGCGCCCTGGGCGAGGCGGGTAAGCAGCACCCGTAGGGACCGAGGCGTCATTCACAGCGGTGCTCGCCGCATAAGACGGACGGTCCGAGCCTCCCCCCTCGTGGCTCGGACCGTCCTGGTTCTCGCGCGCTGAGAACCACCCGGACAAGGCTAGTTGACTCTGCGTCAGTGTCCAATCACCCTAGCGACAGGGTCCTATCGGCATATTTATAGTGGTGCCCGGCCGGGGACGTCGTGAGGCAGTTCAGGACGGGAGGCGCCGCATGGACCTTGCCCTGCTGCGTACGTTCGTCACCGTGCACCGGGCCGGGTCCTTCACCCGGGCCGCAGCCCTGCTAGGGCTCTCGCAGCCCGCGGTGACCGGCCAGATCCGGACGCTGGAGCGGCAGTTGGGCCGTCCCCTCTTCCTGCGCCAGGCACGCGGTGTGACCCCCACGACGATCGGCGACGAACTGGCCCAACGGGCCGCACCGCACCTGGACGCGCTCGTCGAACTCACCGAGCCGTCCCTCAGTGAGGAATCGGGCTCGCGGTCCCTGCACCTGGCCGGGCCACCGGAGTTCACCGCCCTGCGCGCCCTGCCCGCGCTCACCCCGCTCATCCCCCAGGGCCTCGCGCTGCGCGCCTCCTTCGGCAGTGCCGAGGAGACCCTGGAAGGACTGGCCGCCGGCCATCATGACCTGGCCATCGCCACCGCCCGGCCGCGCGGTGGGCTGCTGACCTCCACGCCTCTGTGCGACGAGGAACATGTGCTGGTCGCCGGGGTGCGCTGGGCGGCCCGGCTGGGGCCGGGCGCTGTGCGCCACGGCGGCCCTCACGTCCTGGAACCCATCCCGGTGGTGGAGGTTCATGAGTCACTGCCGCTGGTGACGCGCTACTGGGCTTCCGTCTTCGACGCGAAGCCCGCGGCCGCGGGCACGGTGGTCGCTCCCGACCTGCGGGCGGTTCTCGCCGCGGTGGCGGCCGGAGCGGGGCTGGCGGTACTGCCGCGCTATCTGTGCGAGACCGCCTTGGAACAGGGCGAAGTAGTGGCGCTCCACGACCCTCCGGTGCCGCCCCTTCGGACCTATTTCCTCGCGGCGCGCACCGGCACACTCGGCCTCGCCCACATCGCGCGGGCGCAGGACTGGCTGCTTCGTGCCGCGGCTGACTGGGGCTGACGGGCGGCGGGTAGGCCCTGAGGAGTTTCGCAGGGGTCCCTTCGGGCCACATTTCTCCCATGACCGTACGTCCAGTGGTCAAGCGCACCGCACGAGCCGTTCTGCTCGACGGCGACGACCTGATTCTGATCAAGCGCACCAAGCCCGGCATGGATCCGTACTGGCTCACTCCTGGCGGCGGCGTCGAGCCCGAGGACTCCACTGTGGTCGAAGCCCTTCACCGCGAGGTGCACGAGGAACTCGGCGCGAAGATCACCGACGTGGTGCCGTGCTTCGTCGACACCGTCGAACACATCGGTGCCGACGGGGGCGCTACCGGGGTGAAGGTGCAGCACTTCTTTGTGTGCCGCCTCGATTCCATGGACCCTTCGCTGCGGCACGGTCCCGAGATCGACGAGCCGTGCGGGGAGTACGAGATCGTGCGTATCCCGTTCACACGCGTCGGGATCGCCTCGGTGCACCTCGTCCCGCTCTCCCTCCGGCACTACCTGGACGGCAACATCGAGGGCGTGCGCGCCATGCACGCACCCGATCTCGGCTGACTCCCGTCCGTTCAGCGCACGGAGCCGGCTCCTCAGCGCACGAAGAAGGACGGCGAGAGTGAGATGACGGCACAGTAGTCGCCGCGCTCTCCGATCGTCTGCCGGACCTCCTGGAACCCGCTGAGCCCGGGCGCGCTCTCGAAGGCGCTCGTCACATGGACCTCGGTGAGGCCGGATCACAGGGAGTGCACACGCGCCGCGTACTCAGGTGGTCCGATCAGACCGGCCGACAGCTCCCGTTCCAACCCACCGACCTCTTGGAGCAGCCTCAACTGCCGGGTATCTCGACCGGCACGGCAGAGCCCCGTATGAGCATGCCGTCGAGATCGAAGAGATGCAGTCTCGCCCTGTACGCCGAGGCCAGTACGTCGACTTACTTCCCCTGTCGGACGCCCCGCATGGCCTCTCGGCGGCACCCTGTTTCACGTGAAACACCCACCTCTCCTCGCACCCCGACACACACGCCGCGCGCCGTTTCACGTGAAACACCTCCGCCGACCCGCGCGCAGGTGCTGGATGGTGGCCCACGTCGCCGTCTCGGTGAGCTGGCTGGGCCTCACCATCGGGTTGCTCGCTCTCGGCATCACGGCCTGTACGACCCACTCGCCCGCCATGACCGAGGCCGCATACCAGGCCATGAAGGTGTTCGGGGATTGGCTCGTGGTACCCATCGCGCTGGCGTCCTTGGGGACCGGCATGGTGCTGTCGCTGGGCACCCGGTGGGGGGTGGCTCGCCATCACTGGGTCTGGATCAAGTTCTGGCTCACGCTGGTCACGCTCTGCCTGTCGGCTTTCTCGCTGCGGCCCGAGATCAACAACGCGGTCGCCGCCGGCGTCCCCGACATCAGTCTGGTGGCCGCCCCTGTCGTCTCTTCCAGCGCCTATTTCTTCATGACGGCCGTCTCGGTCCTCAAGCCCTGGGGGCTGACCCGATGGGGCAGGAAGCACCGGACGGAGGCGCAGAAAGTGGTGGACGCCGTACCGGTGCGTCCGACAACCTGACCCTTATGCCCTCACCGCTCGCCGAGCTGCCCGTGCGCCGTCTCACCATCGAAGACCTCGTCGCCTGCGCCGACCTCTCCGAAGACCGGGGCTGGCCGCGCGAGGAGCGTAAATGGGGGCTCCTCCTCTCGGCGGGCACCGGCTACGGTGTCGACGCCCCGGACGGCAAGGGTCTCCTCACCGCCTGCGTCGTCACGTCGTACGGAACGGGTCTGGCCGCCATCGGCATGGTCCTGGTGGCCCGGCGCTTCGCGCGGCAGGGCGTCGGGCGCCGTTTGATGCAGGACGTCCTGCGAGAACTGCGGGGCACCCCACTCACCCTGCACGCAACGCCGTACGGCCGCCCGTTGTACGAGGAGCTGGGGTTCGAGACCGTCGGCCGTGCCGAGATGGTCTCGGGCCACTTCCGGGCATCCGGGCCGGCTCCGACGGTGGCTACCCGCCCGGCGACCGCCGACGATCTGCCCGCGATCCTGCGGCTGGACGCCGAGGTCTTCGGCGAGGACCGCACGCACATGATCGCCCGGCTGCCGGCCTTCAGCGACCAACTGCGGGTCGCGGAGGACTCGGCCGGTCTGACCGGCTTCGCGGCCGCCTGGCCCAATATGAGCACACAGGTGGTGGGCCCGTTGATCGCTCGTGACACGGAGACGGCGAAGGCCCTCGTCGCCTCGCTCGCGGCCGGCACGGACCGCCCGCTGCGTACGGATGTGGACGTGCGCCACGAGGAGCTGCTTGCCTGGCTGAAGGCGTCCGGTGTGGAGTCCATCGCCTTCAACGCGGTGATGGCGTCCGGTATCGCGGCTCTGCCCGGCGACTGGACGCGGCGCTTCGCACCACTGACCGTAGCGGCGGGCTAGCTCCCGCCGCGCCCGCGTACCGCTGAGCGCCCGCCCTCATAGGCCGTGCCCCGTACGGCACGTGAGGACGGGCGCATGAGCTGATCAACGCCGGGTCAGGGCCTCCACGGCTGTGTTCGCAAACCCGTGGTCCTGGTCGGGGGCTCCGCCACCCACGCCGATGGCGCCGATCAGCCGCCCGTCGCGCTGGACGGGGACGCCTGAGTGGTTGGTTCAGTGGTGGGCGGCGGTGACCCGGGCCGACTCGGGTACGGATCCTGCGGTGACATGGCTGCCCGTGTCCGTACGCCGTTCCAGGGCGCTGGAGACGAAGGCGAGTACGACAGCGGACGCCGCGAGTGCCGCACCGACCCAGTTGGGCGCGGTGTAGCCGAGGCCTGCCGCGATGACAATGCCGCCGAGCCACGCGGACAGCGCGTTGCCGAGGTTAAAGGCGCCGATGTTCACGGCGGACGCGAGCGTGGGGGCACCGGCGGCCTGGTCGAGCACCCGCTTCTGCAGCGGGGGCACGGTGGCGAAGCCCAGTGCGCCGATGAGGAAGACCATGACGGCGGATGCGAGCTTGTCGTGGGCGGCCACGGTGAACAGCGCGAGGACCACGGCAAGCCCGGACAGGGATACGTAGAGCATCGGCATCAGAGCGCGGTCCGCGAACCGGCCGCCGATGAGGTTCCCGGCGACCATGCCGAGGCCGAAGAGGACGAGCAACCAGGTGACGGAGGTGTCGGCGTAGCCGGCGACTCCCGTCATCATCGGTGTGATGTAGGTGATCGCGGCGAACACTCCGCCGAAGCCGAGCACGGTCATCGCCATGGCGAGCAGCACCTGGACGTTTCGGAACGCGGAGATCTCGTGCCGCAGCCGTACGCCCTCGGCCTTCGGCATGTCGGGGACGAGTTTGGCCACCCCGACAAGGCCCAACACCCCGAGCGCAGCGACGACGAAGAAGGTCGCACGCCAGCCTGCCTGTTGGCCGATGAGCGTGCCGGCCGGCACACCGACGACATTGGCGACGGTCAGACCGGTGAACATCATGGCGATCGCTCCCGCCTTCTTCTCCGGCGCGACCAGTTCGGCCGCGACGACCGAGCCGATCCCGAAGAAGGCGCCGTGTGCGAGGGAGGCGACGATCCGCCCGGCCAGCATCAATCCGAAGGCGGGTGCGACCGCCGACAGCACGTTGCCGACGATGAAGAGGCCCATCAGCAGCATCAGCATCCGCTTGCGCGAGATCTTCGTGCCCAGGATGGTCATCAGCGGAGCGCCGAGCATCACACCGACCGCGTAGCCGCTGACCAGGAAGGCGGCGGTGGGGATGGTGACCCCGAAGGTACCGGCGACCTCGGGGAGCAACCCCATGATCACGAACTCTGTGGTGCCGATACCGAAGGCCCCGATGGCGAGGGCTAGGAGCGCGAGTGGCATGAGAGGACCTTCCAGGAGGTTGCGTAAGCCCCTTACGAGCGTCCACAATAATTGCAAGCGCAGGCTAATTGCAAACGCGGGCTATTGCACTCGTGGACTATTCTGAGGAGAAGCCGCTCCGGACGGAGGACATACGCATGACCGCGATGGATCCAGCACTCACCGCCCTCTCCCAGGGTTGGTGCGCGCTCTCCTTGCTGCACGGCAAGATCGATGCCCACATCGAGCGCTCCCTGCAGACGGGGCACGACCTCAGCGTGCGCGAGTATTCGCTGCTCGACGTCCTCAGCCGCCAGCACAACGGCCCAGGCGGCCACCTCCAGATGAAGCAGGTCGCCGACGCCGTCGTCCTCAGCCAGTCGGCCACGACCCGCCTCGTCACCCGGCTCGAGGACCGCGGCCTCCTGACCCGCTATCTCTGCGACACCGACCGGCGCGGCATCTACACCGACGTCACCGATGCCGGTCTCACGCTGCTCGCCGCGGCCCGCCCCACCAACGACCGGGCCCTGCGCGAAGCCCTGGACGAAGCCGCCAAGAACGCCGAACTGGCTCCGCTGGTCCGCGCGGTCGAGGAACTCCACATCGCCGCCTGATCGGCCCGGAGTATCCTCCGGGCAATGAGCGATCTTGACATCAGGCCCGCGAAGCCCGAGGACATCCCGGCGATCGTGGCGATGCTCGCGGATGATCCGCTGGGCGCCCAGCGCGAGTCACCCGACGACCTGACGCCTTACCGCGTCGCGTTCGACCGGCTCGTCGATGACCCGAACCACCATGTAGTGGTGGCCGTCCGGAACGGTGTGGTCGTCGGAACACTCCAGCTCACCGTCATCCCCGGCCTTTCCCGGCGCGGCGCCACGCGCTCGATCATCGAAGGGGTACGGGTACACGGCGCGGAGCGCGGCAGCGGTCTCGGCACCCAGCTCATCGAATGGGCCGTCGACGAGTCGAAGCGACAGGGATGCCAGCTGGTTCAGCTCACCTCGGATGCCACCCGCACCGACGCCCACCGCTTCTATGAACGCTTGGGATTCGAGGCCTCCCACGTGGGGTTCAAGAAGCCTCTCTAGCTCCCAGGACCCAAGCCGTGTTTCACGTGAAACAAGGGCGGCAGGGCCTCCGTTGGGCGTTTCACGTGAAACGCCCAACGGGTTTCACGTGAAACGTCAGATTCCTCGCCAGCCCTCGGGATCCACACCGCCCGGTACCGCCAACGCGTCGGGACCGTAGGGCTCGCGAGTGAAGACGAACGACCCCAGGTCGAGGTGGCTCACCGAACCGTCCGGACGCAAGACCACTCGGAGCGTCTCGCCTCGGTGGTAGCCATCAAGGCCGATCCAGGTGCCATCGGCAGCGGCCCGAAACCGCGAGGGCCGGCCATTGCCACGCAGCGGTTCCAGCGCCACGCCCCGGTCCGCGGTGAGCCGAAGCCCGTAGACATGGGTACCCCAGTACCAGGGCCCGGTGAGCCTCAGGAGACGGTCGTCCACCTCCGGGAGGGGGCGCCAGGGCTCCGGAAGGCGCGGCTCGGCCTCGGACACGATCCCTACGAGTTCGGCTGCCAGGGTGCCGCACAGCGGGCCTGACGTCGCGTTGGCCAGCGCTACGGCCGCCACCCCGTCTGCCGCACTCACCCAGAGACCCGCAACGAATCCAGGCAACGAGCCGGTGTGTCCGGCGAGTTCACGTCCCTTGGCATACGTCAGCTGTATGCCGAGTCCGTACCCGCCCTCCCAGCCGGTCGGCTCCGGTGCCACGGCAGGGGTACGCATCTCCGCCACCGACTCGGCGCTCAGTACCCGCTCGTCTCCCTCGGTCAGGAAGACGGCGAAGCGGCAGAGGTCTCGGGCCGTGGACCACAGCTGACCGGCGGGCGCCATCAGCCCCAGGTCCTCGGACGGTTCGGGCAGCAGGACATCGGCCCACGGATGCACGGCCCAGCCTCCTGCATGCGGATGCACCGGCTGCGCACCCGTGCGATCGAGCCCCAACGGCTCCAGGATCTCGGCACCCAGCGCCTCCTCCCAGGACACGCCACGCACGGCCTCCACCAGAGAACCGAGCAAGGTGTAGCCCGGGTTGGAGTAGTGGTGCAGCCGGCCCGTTGGGTGCAGTTGCGGTTGCTCGCCCAGCACATCGGCGAGCTCGGGCCGAAGACTGCTTGGCGTCCGCTCCCACCAGGGTGCGGGCGTCTCAGCGGGCAAGCCGGCAGTGTGCGACAGGAGTTGCCCGACTGTCGCTCCGCCTGCCCGGGTGCCGGGGAGGTGTTTCTCCAGGGGGTCGGCCAGGTCGAGCAGCCCCTCGTCGCGCAGCCTCATCACCAGCACGGCGGTGAACGTCTTGGTGATGGAGCCGATGCGGTACTGGACGTCGGCATCCGAGCCGGGGCCGTCGACGCACGAACGCGCCCCGGACCAGACCATCTGTCCGTCCCTCGCCACGGCCGCGACGAGCGAGGGCGCCCTGCCCTCGGACTGGGCGACCGCGATGCGGTGGAGCAGAGCACGCCGTGTAGTGGGCAGCAACTCCTCGAACGAGGACGGTGATGCGGCGGAGAGGGAAGCAGTCATGCGACAAGGTCTAGCCGGGCTTCCCGTTCTCGTCGAACTCATTTCGACGACACACTTCGTATACGTCTTTCCGCCGCCCGTGAACACGGTCCCGCCTCGCCGCACCCATCACTACCGTCCACAGGTATGTCCACTCCTATGACAACGGCGATCACAGTGACGACGCGAACGGTGGAGTACCCGGCCGACGGCCTGACGATGGTCGGACACCTGGCGCTCCCGGCCGGGAGCGGCCCCCGGCCTGCCGTCCTGGTCGGGCCCGAGGGCACCGGACTGAACGACTTTCAGCGTAGCCGCGCCGACGCTTTGGCCGAACTCGGCTATGTGGCGCTGGCCTTCGACATCAATGGCGGCCGATGGTTCACCGATCCCGAGGAGATGATGGCGCACGCGATGCCGCTGCTCGCGGATCCCGACCGGATGCGGGAGATCGGCCACGCGGCGCTCGACGTGCTGTGTACCGAGCCCCGCACGGACACGCAGCGGATCGCCGCCATCGGCTACGGCACGGGCGGTGCCATCCTGCTGGAACTCGGGCGAGACGGAGTCGAGTTCCGCGCGATCGGCACGGTCAACGCTCTCACCACGGGCCGCCCCGGCGAGGCCGCGCGCATCACCTGCCCGGTGTGGGCCGGCGTCGGGTCGGAAGATCCCATCATGCCGCCTGTGCAGAGGGAAGCGTTCGCCGCGGAGATGCAGAGCGCAGGCGTGGACTGGCGCCTCACGATCTACGGCGGCGCCCAGCACGCCTTCCACCACCCCCCGGTCAACCAGGCCGTACGCCCCGGCGTCGGCCACCATCCCCAGCACGCGGAACGCGCCTGGCGCGACGTCGTCGCCCTCCTCACTGAGTGCCTCCCCCTAGAAGCACCAGCCGACGACGAGCAAGATCTACCGTCGTCATAACGCGTGCCGGAGGGGGCCCAGGAAGCATCGACTCCTGAGGTACCTCAAGGACCGATGAGGCCAAGAAGCCCTCCACTTAACGCCGAGCGGTCACCTCGGCCGGGATGCGATCCGCCTGCCGGCAGGACGCCCCGAACGCCTCACCCCGGAGGCATCGAGGAAGTCTGGGGGTTCACGAGCACGGTGCGGCCGTGGTGGGATGCCAGGAATTCCAGCAGCCCGCACTTGCCTGAGGCTGCCCGGCTGCAGGTTCCCGCGGCCGCCTCAGGTCTGGGCCATGTCCACGAAGCGCGAGTAGTGGCCTTGGAAGGCGACGGTGATGGTTGCCGTGGGGCCGTTACGGTGCTTGGCCACGATCAGGTCCGCCTCGCCCGCGCGGGGCGACTCCTTCTCGTACGCGTCCTCACGGTGCAGCAGGATGACCATGTCCGCGTCCTGCTCGATGGAGCCGGATTCACGGAGGTCGGAGACCATCGGCTTCTTGTCCGTGCGCTGCTCGGGGCCACGGTTCAGCTGCGAGAGCGCGATGACCGGAAGCTGAAGCTCCTTGGCCAGGAGCTTCAGGTTTCGCGACATGTCGGAGACTTCCTGCTGCCGGCTCTCGGCGCGCTTCGAACCGCCGGACTGCATCAGCTGCAGATAGTCGATGACGACCAGGCGGAGGTCGTTGCGCTGCTTGAGGCGGCGGCACTTGGCGCGGATCTCCATCATCGACAGGTTCGGTGAGTCGTCGATGTAGAGCGGCGCCTGGGAAACGTCCGGCATGCGGCGGGCCAGGCGGGTCCAGTCCTCGTCGGTCATGGTGCCGGAGCGCATGTGGTGGAGGGCGACCCGGGCCTCGGCCGACAGCAGACGCATCGCGATCTCGTTGCGTCCCATTTCGAGCGAGAAGATCACACTCGGCAGGTTGTGCTTGATGGAACAGGCGCGAGCGAAGTCCAGCGCGAGGGTCGACTTACCCATGGCGGGACGAGCGGCGATGACGACCATCTGGCCGGGGTGCAACCCGTTGGTGAGCGAGTCGAAGTCGGTGAATCCCGTGGGCACTCCGGTCATCTCGCCACTGCGCGAGCCGATCGCCTCAATCTCGTCGAGTGCGCCCTCCATGATGTCGCCGAGCGGCAGATAGTCCTCGCTGGTGCGCTGTTCGGTGACCGCGTAGATCTCCGCCTGCGCGGAGTTGACGATGTCGTCGACATCGCCGTCCGCCGCGTATCCCATCTGCGTGATCTTGGTGCCGGCCTCGACGAGGCGGCGCAGCACCGCCCGCTCGTGGACGATCTCCGCGTAGTAGGAGGCGTTGGCCGCCGTCGGCACCGACTGGACCAGGGTGTGCAGATAGGAGGCACCGCCGACCCGGGTGATCTCGCCTCGCTTGACCAGCTCAGCGGCGACGGTGATGGGGTCGGCAGGCTCGCCCTTGGCGTAGAGATCGAGGATCGCCGTGTAGACGGTCTCGTGGGCCGGCTTGTAGAAGTCGTGACCCTTGATGATCTCCACGACATCCGCGATGGCGTCCTTGGAGAGCAGCATGCCGCCGAGGACGGACTGCTCGGCGTCGATGTCCTGCGGAGGTACGCGCTCGAAGCCGGAGGAGCCGCCGTCCCAGTCGTCCTGGCCTCGGTCGTGCTGATCGTCGCGGCCTCTGCCGCGCCCGCGGCCGCGTCCCTCGCTGTCGCCGCGTTGGCGGGAAACAGGCAGACGGTCGCTCGGACCGGTATCGGCCCAGGGCTCGTCCAACGGCTCGGGAATGCTCACCGGGCCACCTCCTCCCGTCCGCTCCGCGGACCTAGCCGTGCCACTCTTTCTACGGCACGACACTGACAAATCGAGATGCCCGACTCCGGTTCCGGCGCGTCGGGTGCCGGACCACGTTAGGCCCGCGAGCGGCGTCAGCCAATCTGGTTATCCACAGGGCATGTGGACGAACGACCGGATGCTGTGGAGAAGTCTCCGGAACCTGTGCACGGACCGGGGGACAGCACTGTGGACAAAGTCATAGCCACCCCGTCATCGCCATGCTGACCTGCATGTTCTCCGTCCACCGGCTGTGGGGGAGAAAAACTTTCTCGACTGGCTCAAGATCAGAGCAGATGACCTGAACACGAACCCCCACCGTACTGTAAAGTAAGGATCAGAGATGCCTTGCGTCTATTACCTGTGGAAGATTAGATTGACCGCATGACACAGGCTCCCGCGGCACCGGAGAACGACCGGCGTCCAATGCGACGACGACACGATCGCGAGATCGTGGCCCTCGCTGTTCCCGCCTTCGGCGCGCTCGTCGCCGAGCCTCTCTTCGTGATGGCCGACAGCGCCATCGTGGGTCACCTCGGCACCCCGCAACTGGCCGGTTTGGGTATTGCAGCGACCCTGCTCAGCACCGCCGTGAGCGTCTTCATCTTCCTCGCGTACGCCACCACCGCAGCCGTCTCGCGACGCGTCGGCTCCGGCGATCTGCGGGCCGCGATACGTCAGGGCATGGACGGCATCTGGCTCGCCCTGCTCCTGGGCGCCCTGGTCGTCGTCGCCGTCCTACCCTCCGCTCCCTGGCTGGTCGCACTCTTCGGGGCCTCGGACACCGCGGCCCCGTACGCCTCCACCTATCTCCGTATATCCGCCCTCGGCATCCCCGCCATGCTCGTCGTGCTCGCTTCGACCGGCATCCTGCGTGGGCTGCAGAACACCAGGACGCCTCTCTACGTCGCCATCGGTGGCTTCGCCGTCAACGGCGGCCTCAATGTCGGGCTCGTCTATGGAGCCGGGCTCGGCATCGCCGGATCCGCGTGGGGCACCGTCATCGCCCAATTCGGCATGGCGGCCGTCTATCTCACCGTGGTCGTACGTGGCGCCCGGCGCCACGGCGCCTCCCTGCTGCCCGACGCAACGGGCATTAAAAACAGCGCGCGGGCAGGCGTGCCGCTCCTCGTCCGTACCCTCTCGCTGCGGGCCGTCCTGATGATCGCCACCGCCGTCGCCGCCGGATTGGGCGACGCCGACATCGCCGCTCACCAGATCATCCTGTCCCTCTGGAGCCTGATGGCTTTCGCTCTCGATGCGATCGCCATCGCCGGACAGGCGATCATCGGCCGCTATCTGGGGGCCGATGACGTCCACGGAGCACGGCAGGCCTGCCGGCGCATGGTCGAGTGGGGTGTCGCCTTCGGAGTACTACTCGGGCTGCTCGTTGTGGTCGCCCGCCCCCTGTTCATTCCGCTCTTCACCGGTGACCACACCGTCCAGGACACCCTGCTTCCCGCTCTGCTGGTGGTCGCCGTCATCCAGCCGGTGGCCGGCGTGGTCTTCGTACTCGACGGCGTGCTGATGGGCGCGGGAGACGGCCCCTATCTGGCCTGGGCGATGCTGGTGACCCTGGCCGTCTTCGCTCCTGTCGCCCTGCTCGTTCCGACGCTGGGCGGCGGCCTGACCACCTTGTGGTGGGCGATGGGCCTGATGATGGTGGTCCGGATGCTGACCCTTGCCTGGCGCTCCCGTTCCGGTCGCTGGCTCGTCACCGGCGCGACGCGCTGACCCGCGTCACCGCGTCCGCGTCACCGCGTACGCACCAACACTCCACGGATGGCGTCGTTTCACGTGAAACGTGTCCCGCCCGTGCATGGAGCCGCTTCTCTGTTTCACGTGAAACGGAGAATGGGCCGCACCCCAAGGGGTGCGGCCCATTCTGCTGTGCGGTGCTTAGGCGGCGACGACCTCGACGCCAAGCTTCGCGACAACATCGGCGTGCAGACGCACGGACACCTGGTGAGCACCAAGGGTCTTGATCGGCGCACCGAGCTCGACGCGGCGCTTGTCCACGTCCGGGCCACCCGCCGACTTGATCGCCGAAGCGACGTCAGCCTGGGTGACGGAGCCGAAGAGACGGCCGGCGTCGCCGGAGCGAACAGCCAGACGCACCTTCACACCTTCGAGACGGGCCTTGACCTCGTTGGCCTGCTCGATGGTCGCGATCTCGTGGATCTTGCGCGCACGACGGATCTGCGCGACATCCTTCTCGCCACCCTTGGTCCAGCGGATCGCGAAACCACGCGGGACCAGGTAGTTGCGAGCGTAGCCGTCCTTGACGTCAACGACGTCGCCGGCAGTGCCGAGGCCAGAGACCTCGTGGGTGAGGATGATCTTCATTTTTCGGTCACCCTTCCCTTATCGCGCGGTGGACGTGTAGGGCAGCAGCGCCATCTCACGGCTGTTCTTGACGGCCGTGGCGACGTCACGCTGGTGCTGCGTGCAGTTGCCGGTCACGCGGCGGGCACGGATCTTGCCGCGGTCGGAAATGAACTTCCGCAGCATGTTCGTGTCCTTGTAGTCCACGTAGACGGTCTTGTCCTTGCAGAAAGCGCAGACCTTCTTCTTAGGCTTGCGCACAGGCGGCTTCGCCATGGTGTTTCTCCTGTGTGATCAAGAAGTGGGGTTGAGCTGCCCTAGAAGGGCGGCTCGTCCGAGTAGCCGCCGCCGGAGCTTCCGCCCCAGCCGCCACCGCCGCCGCTGCTGCCACCCTGCTGCGGCTGTCCGCCGCCGGCCGGCGCGCTGGAGGCCCACGGGTCGTCGGCGGGAGCACCGCCGCCGGCCTGCTGGCCACCGCTGGGGGCTCCGCCCCAGCCACCGCCGCCGCCCTGCTGCTGACCGGCGCCGCCGTATCCACCCTGACCGCCGCGACCGGTGGTCTTGGTGACCTTGGCCGTGGCGCTCTTGAGGCTGGGGCCGACTTCCTCGACGTCCAGCTCGTAGACCGTGCGCTTGACGCCCTCGCGGTCCTCATAGGACCGCTGCCTCAACCGGCCCTGCACGACGACGCGCATGCCTCGCTGAAGCGACTCCGCGACGTTCTCCGCCGCCTGACGCCAAACCGAGCAGGTCAGGAACAGGCTCTCGCCGTCCTTCCACTCATTGGTCTGACGGTCGAAGGTGCGGGGAGTGGACGCGACACGGAACTTCGCGACGGCCGCACCGGAGGGGGTGAAGCGCAGCTCGGGGTCGTCGACGAGATTGCCGACGACCGTGATGACGGTCTCGCCTGCCATGGATGAACCTCTCGGCGGGGATTGCTGCTGGCTGCTGTGTTGCTACTCGGACCCGATTACCGCTGAGCGAAAGCTCAGTGGGTCTCGGGGCGGAGGACCTTGGTCCGGAGGACCGACTCGTTCAGGTTCATCTGACGGTCGAGCTCCTTGACGACCGCAGGCTCGGCCTGGAGGTCGATGACCGTGTAGATGCCCTCGGGCTTCTTCTTGATCTCGTAAGAGAGACGACGACGGCCCCAGGTGTCGACCTTCTCAACCTTTCCGTTGCCCTCGCGGACGACGGAGAGGAAGTTCTCGATCAGGGGAGAGACAGCGCGCTCCTCCAGATCGGGGTCGAGGATGACCATCACCTCGTAGTGACGCATGTGGAACCCACCTCCTTTGGACTCAGCGGCCACGGTCGTTCCGTGGCAGGAGGGTCGTGATGCGTTAGCAACGGTATCCGCACCCACTGACAATCCCCCTCCGCGAGGAGCGGGAGGGCATGCGGGCACGGCTGACACCGGTGCAGACCGTCCAGAGTACCTGTTGACCTGCTTCCGGTTGAAATCCGGTGGGCAGGGGACGCAATCTGTACACATCGGTGTGTGCGGCGTCACTCGTCGCCGCCTTCCGCCAGGAGGTGCCTCATGGCACAAGCAGTACGACCGAACTCCCCTGTTTCCCTCTTCGCGACCGACGGCAAGCCCCACCCGCTCCAGGACACGCTGATGGCCGTCACGGTCGTCCTGGGCGTGCTGGCCTTCACTACGGCCTGGTTCTACAACCTGCACCTGGTCAGCTCGTGGGCCGGTCTCGCCGGAATCATCACGGGCGCGTACGGCCAGTTCATCTCGGTGACGACACGCGAGCGGTTCCTGCTGATCCTCGGCCTGGGCGCCTCAGCCGTCGGTTTCTTTCTCGGGATGGCCCACGGCGGGCTCTTCGGCGGCGTCGTCGGCTGACCGCCGCGCAGCACCCGACACCACGGATGGCCGTACGACGCTGTGCCGTGCGGCCATCCGGCGCGCTCCTGTGGCCCAGTAGGCTTCGGCACGAGAGCCGGAGCCCCTGACCCCATGGGGACACACCTGCCGAGGAGCGCCCCGCATGAGCCTGACCCTGAGGACCATCAGCCGTGAGCAGCATCTGGCGTACATCCAGAGCCTGCCGTCGGCGAGCCACTGCCAGGTCCCGGCGTGGGCTGACGTCAAGACGGAGTGGCGTTCGGAGAGCCTCGGGTGGTTCGACAAGAGCGGCCAACTCGTGGGTGCCGGTCTCGTTCTCTACCGCCAGCTCCCCAAGGTCAAGCGGTACTTGGCGTACCTGCCCGAGGGCCCGGTGATCAACTGGTACGCGCCCAACCTGGACGACTGGCTGAAGCCGATGCTCGCCCACCTCAAGCAGCAGGGCGCGTTCTCGGTGAAGATGGGGCCCCCCGTCGTCATCCGCCGCTGGGACTCCGCGGCCATCAAGTCCGGCATCCAGGACCCCGATGTGAAGCGCCTGCGCGACGTCGAGGCGACCCACATCGAGGCGCGTGCCTTCGAAGTCGCCGACCGGCTGCGCAAGATGGGCTGGCAGCAGGGTGAGGACGGCGGTGCCGGCTTCGGCGACGTCCAGCCGCGTTACGTCTTTCAGGTGCCGCTGGCCAATCGCTCCCTGGACGACGTCCTCAAGGGCTTCAACCAGCTGTGGCGCCGCAACATCAAGAAGGCCGAGAAGGCCGGCGTCGAGGTCGTTCAGGGCGGCTACGAAGACCTCGCAGAGTGGCAGCGCCTGTACGAGATCACCGCGGTGCGGGACCACTTCCGACCGCGTCCCCTGTCGTACTTCCAGCGCATGTGGACGGTTCTCAACTCCGAGGACCCCAACCGGATGCGGCTCTACTTCGCGCGCCACAACGGCGTGAACCTCTCGGCCGCCACCATGCTCGTCGTCGGCGGGCACGTCTGGTACTCCTACGGCGCGTCCGACAACATCGGCCGCGAGGTGCGCCCCTCGAACGCGATGCAGTGGCGGATGCTCCGCGACGCCTACGCGATGGGTGCGACCGTCTACGACCTGCGCGGCATCTCCGACTCCCTGGACGAGACCGACCACCTCTTCGGTCTGATCCAGTTCAAGGTGGGCACCGGTGGTGAGGCGGCCGAGTACCTCGGCGAGTGGGACTTCCCGCTCAACAAACTGCTCCACAAGGCGCTGGACATGTATATGTCGCGCCGCTGACCGGTTGCGTAACCTCGTTCCTCGAACCTGCGACACATCGCAGCCATCAGAAAGGTCCGGACGGCATGGCGCTCACCCTGTACGTCGACTCCGCTCGCTGGCGGGCGCACCAGAAGTCCGTGATCGATCAGTTCCCGGGCATCGTCCCGGTCTGCAAGGGCAATGGCTACGGCTTCGGCCATGAGCGGCTCGCGGACGAGGTGTCCCGGTACGGCTCGGACATCCTGGCGGTCGGCACCACCTACGAAGCTGCCAAGATCAAGGACTGGTTCAGCGGTGACCTGCTCGTTCTGACGCCGTTCCGGCGCGGTGAGGAGCCGGTGCCGCTGCCCGACCGGGTCATCCGTTCGGTCTCGTCGGTGGACGGCGTGCACGCCTTGGTGGGCGCCCGCGTGGTCATTGAGTGCATGAGCTCGATGAAGCGCCACGGTGTGAAGGAGGAGGAGCTCGGCATGCTCCGCTCCGCCATCGAGGACGTACGGCTCGAAGGTTTCGCGCTGCACCTCCCGCTCGACCGGACCGACGGTTCGGACGCCGTCGAGGAGGTCATTTCGTGGATGGACCGCCTGCGCGCGGCCCGGCTTCCGCTGCACACCATGTTCGTCAGCCACCTGCGCGCCGAGGAGCAGGCCCGGCTGCAGCAGCAGTTCCCGCAGACCCGGTTCCGCGCGCGCATCGGTACGCGGCTCTGGCTCGGTGATCACGAGGCGACCGAGTACCGGGGCTCCGTCCTCGATGTCACCCGGGTCACCAAGGGCGACCGGTTCGGCTACCGCCAGCAGAAGGTGGCCTCCGACGGCTGGCTCGTCGTCGTCGCCGGCGGCACCTCGCACGGAGTGGGTCTTGAGGCCCCGAAGGCCCTGCACGGTGTGATGCCGCGGGCCAAGGGCGTCGCCCGCGCCGGACTCGCCACCGTCAACCGCAACCTGTCGCCCTTCGTCTGGGCGGGCAAGCAGCGCTGGTTCGCCGAGCCGCCGCACATGCAGGTGTCGATCCTTTTCGTGCCGTCGGATTCGCAGGAGCCGCACGTGGGCGACGAGTTGGTGGCCCATCTGCGCCACACGACCACGCAGTTCGACCGTCTCGTCGAGCGCTAGGCCTGCGCCGGGCACGACACGCTTCGGGCCCCTGAGCGACGACAGCCGCCGTCGCTCAGGGGCCCGAGTCCTGTCAACGGCTCCCTAGGATGCGGGGGTTCGTACGCCCCACTCGACCCGCGGCCCCGCGTCGAGCAGGGCCGCGTGGCGTGGGGGATGCGCCGCCTGACCCAGCACGAAGACGTCCTCGGCCCGGTCGAGGACGCCACCCGACGGATCGTCCGAGCCGTCACGCCGTACGACGTCCCGGTCCGGCATCATGATGTCGCGCACCACGACGGCACAGAGATAGAGCGTGGTCAACAGGTGTGCTGCGATGGCCAGTTGGTAGCCCTCGGGCGGCAGGCCCTGATGCTTCTCCCCGCTCATCGTGTAGGCGAGGTACAGCCAGATACCCAGGAAGTACGCCACCTCGCCGGCCTGCCAGATGAGGAAGTCCCGCCAGCGTGGCCTGGCGAGCGCGGCCAGCGGGATCAGCCACAAGACGTACTGCGGTGAGTAGACCTTGTTGGTGATGATGAACGCGGCTACGACCAGGAAGGCCAGCTGCGCGAAGCGCGGTCGGCGTGGCGCGGTGAGCGTGAGCACTGTGATCCCGACGCAGGCGAGCACCATGAGGAGCAGAGCCAGCGTGTTCACCAGGCCCGTGTCCAGGCCCTTGCCCGTACGCTGCGAAATGATCAGCCAGAACGACCCGAAGTCGACGGACCGCTCCTGGCTGAAGGTGTAGAACTTCTTCCACCCCTCGGGCGCGAGCATCATCACCGGCAGGTTGACGATCAGCCAGGCACCGGCGGCTCCCAGTGCCGCGGCGCCGAACTCCCGCCATTTCCCGGCTCGCCAGCACAGGACGAGCAGCGGGCCGAGGATCAGTACGGGGTAGAGCTTCGCGGCGGTCGCCAGGCCGATCAGGATGCCGAAGGCGAGCGGCCGGCTGCGCGACCACATCAGCAGGGCGGCCGCAGTGAGGGCAACGGCGAAGAGGTCCCAGTTGATGGTGGCCGTGAGCGCGAATGCGGGGGCCAGGGCTACCAGGAGGGCGTCCCAGGGGCGACGACGGTGGGTGCGTGCGACACAGACAGCGATGACGGCCGTGCAGACCATCAGCATCCCCGCGTTCGCCATCCAGTACATCTGCTCGCGGTGCTGCATGTCGCCGCCGCCGGGTGTCAGCCAGGAGGCGACCTCCATGAACAGGCCGGTCAGCACCGGGTATTCGAGGTAGTTCATGTCGCCGTTGAGCCGGTCGAAGTACGGCACCAGATGGTCGGAGAACCCACGGAGCGAGTACAGGTGCGGGATGTCCGAGTAGCAGGCGTGCGTGTACTGCGAATTGGCGCCCCGGAACCAGGCCCAGTCGTAGCAGGGCAGCTTCTGAGCCATCCCGAGGGCGAACATCCCGATCGCGACGAGCACCACGATCCTCACCGGTGTGAGCCACCGGTGACCGGGCCTGGCCCATCGGCCGAGCGGGCCACCGATCAGCTGGCTGCCCGCCGCGGCGACCTCGTCCTGTTCCGTGGGGCGCACGACCGGTTCCGCGGAGTCTCCGCGCCGGTCCTTGTACGCACGGGGGCTCGTCTCGCTCGTCATGCCGACATCCTGCCGTACGCCGCTGTGGATACAGGGAGCAGCCGTGTTTCACGTGAAACACAGCTGCTGTTTCACGTGAAACGGGGGTGGTGTTTCACGTGAAACACCACCCCCGCTCCTCCGTCGGCCGATCTAGCCGCCGTTGGTTCCTCCGAACCATCCGCCGGGCCCAGCGCCACCGGTTCCGCCACCCGGCTTGGATCTGCTGGGCGAAGGAGTGGGACTCGGGCCCCCGCCCGTCCCGCCATTCGTCGGTCCTTGATCGGTACCACCCGTGTTGTCGTTGCAGGTCCAGTCCCACCTGCTGCAGGAGCTGCTGGGACTCGGGGACGGGGACATCGACGGGGTGTGGGACGGCTTGATGGACGGGGAGGGCGAGGGTGCGACGCTCGGGGTCGGCACCGGGGTGGGGCTGGGCGACATGCCGCCGCCGTAGACCTTGTCGCCGATCTTCTCCGGGGCGGGGAAGGGCACGGCGGGGGAGTCGCCAAGCGCCTGCTGCATGTAGTCGTGCCAGATGGTCGACGGGAAGGAGGCGCCGTGGATCTTCTCCTGGCCACCCGTCCCGAACATCTCCAGGAACTCGCGCTTTTTACTGGTCTCGTTGTCGTCGAGGCGGTACATGCCGACGGCGGTCGAATACTGCGGGGTGTAGCCGACGAACCACGCCGACCGGTTGCCGTCGGTGGTGCCGGTCTTGCCCGCCACCTGGCGCCCGGCGAGCTTGGCGTTGGTTCCCGTGCCCTTGTCGACCACGGTCTTCAGGACGTCCGTTACGTTGTTGGCCACGGCCGCGGGGAAGGCACTCTTCGCCTGGTCCTCGTGCGTGAAGATCGGGTGCCCGTTCTTCTTCACCTCGGTCACGGAGTACGGGTCGCGCTGGGTACCGCTGGCGGCGAAGGTGGCATAGGCGCCGGCCATCCGGATCGCGCTGGGCGACGACGTACCGATCGAGAACGACGGCACGCTGGAGGAGGCCATGCTGGTCTTGCTGTCGCGCAGTCCCGCCGCCATGGCGGCCTGCTTCACCTTGTCGGTGCCGACGTCCATACCGAGCTGGACGTACGGGGTGTTCACCGACTCCTGCATCGCGTACCGCAGGTCGATGGCGTAGCTCGGCGGGTTGTACGACTCATTTCCGTCGTTGGTCTGCAGCCATTCTTTGCCGTTCTCGTCCTTCCAGACGGTCCCGTCATAGTTCTTGATCTTCAGCCTGTTCTTGCCGCTGTAGATGCTGTCCGGCGAGACGGGCGTGCGGGACGAGTCGTCCTGCGAGGCAGGCTTGTTCGGATCGCGCTTTCCGTACTCCATACCGGCCGCGAGCACGAAGGGTTTGAAGGTCGAGCCGACCTGCGCGCCGGTTTCGTCCGCGTTGTTGGTGAAGTGCTTGGTCGCGTCGTCACCGCCGTAGATGGCCACGATGGCCCCGGTCTTCACATTGACCGAAGCGGCGCCGAACTGGACGAACGTGTCCACGTCCGGCCGCTTCTTGGGGTCGATGTTCTTGTCCCGGACCTTCTTGACCACGCTCTCCATCTCCTGGACCTTCTTTTTGTCGAAGGTCGTGTAGATCTGGTAGCCGCCCTGAGCCAGGTTCATGTCCGGGTTGCTGTTCTTCGCGGACGCCTGGGCGAGGGAGACGAGGTAGCCGATCTGCCCGCTCAGGTTGGCGCTCTTCTTCGGCTTGTCGGGCATGGGGAAGATCCGGTACTTGTCCCGCTCGACCGGGGGCATGTGCTTGTCCTTGACCTCTTGGTCGAGGATCCAGGTCCAGCGTTCGGTGGCGTTCTTGGTGTTCTGCTGCGCGGTGGCCACCGGGTCGATCTCGGGGGCGCCGGCCGGGTCGAAGTAGGTCGCGCCCTTGAGGAGCGAGGCGAGAAACGCGCACTGGCTCGGGTCGAGGTCCTTGGCGTCCTTGCCGTAGTACGTGCGGGCCGCGGCCTGCAGACCGTAGGCTCCGCGACCGTAGTAGGCGGTGTTCAGGTACCCGGCCATGATTTCGCTCTTCTTCCGGGTCGCACCGACCTTGATGGAGATGAAGAGCTCTTTGAACTTGCGGGTGATGGTCTGCGACTGGTCGTTGAGCTGAGCGTTCTTCACATACTGCTGCGTGATGGTCGAACCGCCCTGCGTCTGACCGCCCTTGGCCATGTTCAGCAGGGCGCGGGCGATGCCCTGTGGGTCGACACCGCTGTCGGTCTCAAAGGTCTTGTTCTCCGCCGAGATGACGGCGTACCGCATCGCCGGCGGGATCTGCTCATACGGGATGATCTGGCGGTTGACCTCGCCGCCGGTGGCGACCATCTGCGTCCCGTCGGCCCAGAAGTAGACGTTGTTCTGAGCCTTCGCCGCCTGCGCCACGTCAGGGATGGCCACCATGTAGTAGGCCGCGCCGATGAAGGCGACGAGCAGACCGAAACAGCCCACGCAGGAGGCGCTGACGAGTTTCCAGGACGGAACCCAGCGGCGCCACCCCTGCTTGCCGAAGCGCGGATAGTCGATGAACCGCTTCTTGCCCGGCCGGCCGCCGGAAGCAGTCCGGCGCCCCGGTCCTCTGGGAGGACCCGCCACGTCCGGGGCCCGCCGTCGGCCGCCCCGCTGGGCCCTGCGGGCCTCCGCCCGGCCGCTGTAGGCGGGCTCCTCCTCACGAGGCGCGGACGTCGATCCGTACGAACCGGACGGCGAGTGGGCCGACGAGCCCGGGGAACCGGCCGACGGCCTTGCCCCCCTGCGGCCGGAGGGCTGCTGCGCGGCGCGCCGGGCCGCGGCACGCCCACCGCCTTGGGGCTGCGGCGGTTTGCGACGGTGCTCGCTCATCGAACGACTACTCCTCGGGCAGGCGAGAGCGCCTGAAAACGGCAGCTGAGTTCCTGTCCCCCCGGTGCGCCCGGCCGCCCCGCGAAGGACAACGTCGCGCTGCATCCCGTGTGCCGATGGCGCTGAACACGCCGACGCCCCCTGACGTCACTCGGCACACAGTGGTCTGCATGGCGCACAGACTACGCACGGTCAAAACCTCCTTAGGGCCGAAGTTCACCCCAAATCAGGCAACTTGCTACCTGTGAATCCAGGATGTGACGCCGTTCACCATGGCCCCTCTTGCCGCCGCTGCCGCGCCGCCCCTATCGTGCTGATGTATCGAGTCGATACATCAGCACGGCATAAAGGTCCCCGACAGCCGAGGAGGCGAAGGATGAGCAGGCGCTCCGGCATCCTCGAATTCGCCGTACTCGGCCTGCTCCGCGAGGCCCCGATGCACGGTTATGAGCTGCGCAAACGGCTCAACACCTCGCTGGGGATCTTCCGGGCCTTCAGTTACGGGACCCTCTACCCCTGCCTCAAGACGCTGGTCGCCAACGGCTGGTTGATCGAGGAGCCGGGCAGCGCGCCCGAGGAGGCGCTCGCCGCTTCACTCGCAGGGCGCCGCGCCAAGATCGTCTACCGGTTGACGGCGGAAGGTAAGGAGCACTTCGAGGAGCTGCTCTCTCACACCGGCCCCGACACCTGGGAGGACGAGCACTTCGCCGCCCGTTTCGCCTTCTTCGGCCAGACGGAGCGAGAGGTGCGGATGCGCGTGCTGGAAGGGCGCCGTAGCCGGCTGGAGGAGCGTCTCGAGAAGATGCGCGCCTCCCTGGCCCGCACGCGCGAGCGCCTGGACGACTACACGCTTGAGCTGCAGCGCCACGGCATGGAGTCCGTGGAGCGCGAAGTGCGCTGGCTGAACGAGCTCATCGAGAGCGAGCGGGCGGGAAGGGATCAGCGATCCGGCCCCGCCACCGGCTCCGCTCAGCAGGACCACACATCAGGAGAGACGGGCGGCCTGCCCCGGCACCGGGACAGCACCCGGCCGGATCCGTCCGAGGACACCGCCAACTGAAGAGCCTGCGCACGCAGGACTTCGAAAAGATCGAACAGGGAGCAACCGGAATGGGTTCGGTTCGCGTAGCCATCGTCGGCGTGGGCAACTGCGCCGCCTCGCTGGTGCAGGGCGTCGAGTACTACAAGGACGCCGATCCGGCCGCCAAGGTCCCGGGTCTCATGCACGTCCAGTTCGGCGACTACCACGTCGGTGACGTGGAGTTCGTCGCCGCGTTCGACGTCGACGCCAAGAAGGTCGGCCTCGACCTCTCGGACGCCATCGGCGCCAGCGAGAACAACACCATCAAGATCTGCGACGTCCCCAACAAGGGCGTCACGGTCCAGCGCGGCCACACCCTGGACGGTCTCGGCAAGTACTACCGCATGACCATCGAGGAGTCCCCCGAGGCTCCCGTCGATGTCGTCCAGATCCTCAAGGACAAGCAGGTCGACGTTCTGGTCTGCTACCTGCCGGTCGGCTCCGAGGACGCCGCGAAGTTCTACGCGCAGTGCGCCATCGACGCCAAGGTCGCGTTCGTCAACGCTCTCCCGGTCTTCATCGCCGGTACCAAGGAGTGGGCGGACAAGTTCACCGAGGCGGGCGTCCCGATCGTCGGCGACGACATCAAGTCGCAGGTCGGCGCCACCATCACGCACCGCGTGATGGCCAAGCTGTTCGAGGACCGCGGTGTCCGTCTTGAGCGCACCATGCAGCTCAACGTCGGCGGCAACATGGACTTCAAGAACATGCTGGAGCGCGACCGCCTGGAGTCCAAGAAGATCTCCAAGACGCAGGCCGTCACCTCGCAGATCCCCGACCGCGACATGGGCGAGAAGAACGTCCACATCGGTCCGTCGGACTACGTGGCCTGGCTGGACGACCGCAAGTGGGCGTACGTGCGCCTCGAGGGCCGCGCGTTCGGCGACGTTCCGCTGAACCTCGAGTACAAGCTCGAGGTCTGGGACTCCCCGAACTCCGCGGGTGTCATCATCGACGCCCTGCGTGCCGCGAAGATCGCCAAGGACCGCGGCATCGGCGGACCGATCCTCTCGGCGTCGAGCTACTTCATGAAGTCCCCGCCGGTCCAGTACTTCGACGACGAGGCCTTCGCCAACGTCGAGAAGTTCATCAAGGGCGAGGTCGAGCGCTAGAGCTCACACCCCTGAGGACTGTCCAAGGGTCCCTGTGCGCCAGGTGCGCACAGGGACCTTCGGGTATGTGACGCTTGCTTCCATGCCCGTCGTACGTGACCTACGCGTGCTCCTGCGCCTGAAGCACTTCCGGCATCTGCTGGCGGTGCGGCTGCTGTCCCAAGCGGCGGACGGCGTCTACCAGGTCGCCCTCGCCACGTACGTCGTCTTCTCCCCCGAGAAGCAGGCCTCGCCCGGGGCGATCGCCTCCGCCATGGCGGTTCTGCTCCTTCCGTACTCGCTTGTCGGGCCCTTCGCGGGCGTGCTGCTCGACCGATGGCGCCGCCGGCAGGTCTTCCTCTACGGGAACCTCCTGCGGACGGCGCTGGCCGGCTGTACCGCGCTGCTCGTCCTCGGACACGTTCCCGACTGGCTCTTCTACGCCTCGGCGCTCGCCGTGACGGCCGTCAACCGCTTTGTGCTCGCCGGGCTCTCGGCCTCCTTGCCCCGGGTGGTCGACGACGAGCGGCTCGTGATGGCCAACTCGCTCTCCCCGACTGCCGGAACACTGGCCGCCACGGCCGGCGGCGGGCTCGCCTTCGCCCTGCGTCTCGTGATCGACGCGGATGCCGCGACCGTTGTTCTGGGCGCCGTCCTCTACCTCTGCGCGTCCCTGGCCTCCCTGCGTCTGCCGCCCGGGCTGCTCGGGCCCGACCCCACGATGGTCCGGCCCGGGCTCTCCGCGGTGCTCCGCTCCACGGCACGCGGACTCGCCGACGGCGTACGGCACTTGAACGAGCGCAGGTCCGCCGCGCGGGTACTCACCGCGATGACGCTGATGCGGTTCTGCTACGGCGCGCTGACGGTGATGCTGCTGATGCTCTGCCGCTACGCCTGGACCGACGGATCGGGCGGGGGGACCGATGGGCTCGCTCTGCTCGGGCTCGCCGTGGGCGTCTCGGGAGCCGGCTTCTTCGTGGCGGCCCTCGTCACCCCGTGGGCGGTGGCCCGGCTGGGCCCCTACCGGTGGATCCTGGTGTGCGCCGGCGCCGCGGCGGTCCTCGAACCGGCGCTCGGCCTGCCCTTCGCCCCCGCCCCGATGGTCGTCGCCGCCTTCGTCCTGGGGCTTGTCACGCAAGGCGCGAAGATCACCACGGACACGGTGATCCAGACGACGGTGGATGACGCGTTCCGGGGCCGGATCTTCTCCCTCTATGACGTCTTGTTCAACATGGCGTTCGTCGGTGCGGCCGCCGTCGCCGCCCTCATGCTCCCCGCGGACGGCCGCTCGGTCCCCCTGGTCCTCACGGTGTCCCTGATCTACGCGGGGGTGGCTGTGCTGATGACGCGGTTTTCGCTGGCGCGCGTGTCCTAGGGAGTGGGCCGCAGGCCGGCCGCCGACAAGCGGGGGCGGTGTTTCACGTGAAACACCGTCCCCGCTCAGGCATCGCGCACGTCATGTTTCACGTGAAACATGACGTCAGGCCTGCGCCGCCCACCACTCCTTGAGCGCAGCGACTGCCGCGCCGTGCTCCATGGGGCCGTTCTCCAGCCGCAGTTCCAGCAGGTGCTTGTACGCCTGCCCGATTGCCGGGCCGGGCCCGACCCCCAGGATTTCCATGATCTGGTTGCCGTCGAGGTCGGGACGGATCGAGTCCAGCTCCTCCTGCTGCTGAAGCTCCGCGATCCGCTCCTCCAGGCCGTCGTAGGCCCGTGACAGCGCGGTCGCCTTGCGCTTGTTGCGTGTGGTGCAGTCCGAGCGCGTGAGCTTGTGCAGCCGGTCCAGGAGTGGCCCCGCGTCGCGGACGTACCGCCGCACCGCCGAGTCGGTCCATTCACCTGTGCCATAGCCGTGGAAGCGCAAATGCAGCTCCACGAGCTGCGAGACGTCCTTGATCATGTCGTTCGAGTACTTCAGCGCACTCATCCGCTTCTTGGTCATCTTCGCGCCGACCACTTCGTGGTGGTGGAAGGAGACCCGTCCGTCCGACTCGAACCGTCGTGTTCTCGGCTTTCCGATGTCGTGCAGCAGCGCAGCCAGCCGCAGTACCAGATCCGGCCCGTCCTGCTCCAGGTCGATGGCCTGGTCCAAGACGATCAGTGAGTGCTCGTAGACGTCCTTGTGCCGGTGGTGTTCGTCACTCTCCAGTCGCAGGGCAGGCAGCTCCGGCAGTACGTGGTCGGCGAGCCCGGTGTCGACGAGGAGGCGCAGTCCCTTCTTCGGGTGCGCGGACAGCAGCAGCTTGTTCAGTTCGTCACGGACCCGCTCCGCGGAGACGATCTCGATGCGGCTCGACATGTCCGTCATGGCCGTGACGACCTCGGGAGCCACCTCGAAGTCCAGCTGAGCGGCGAAGCGCGCGGCGCGCATCATCCGCAGCGGATCGTCGGAGAAGGAGTCCTCAGGCGTCCCGGGCGTGCGCAGGACTCGTGCGGCCAGGTCGTCGAGACCGCCGTACGGGTCGACGAATTCCTTCGCGGGCAGGGCCACCGCCATGGCGTTGACGGTGAAGTCGCGGCGCACGAGATCCTGCTCGATCGAGTCGCCGTAGGACACGTCGGGCTTGCGTGAGGTCCGGTCGTACGCCTCGGAGCGGTACGTCGTCACCTCGATGAGATAGCCGTCCTTCTGGCAGCCGACCGTGCCGAAGGCGATCCCGACCTCCCAGACCGCGTCCGCCCAGGGCCGCACGATCTTCAGTACGTCCTCGGGGCGGGCATCGGTGGTGAAGTCCAGGTCGTTGCCGAGCCGTCCGAGCAGCGCGTCCCGGACCGAGCCACCGACCAGGGCGAGCGAGAAGCCCGCCTCCTCGAATCGGACGGCGAGATCGTCAGCGACTGGGGCGACTCGCAGCAGTTCGCTCACCGCGCGGCGCTGCACCTGGCTCAGTGCACTGGGATTGTCTTCATTGGCGTTCGGCACAACAGAAAAGGGTACGTGGCCCGGCCGACCTGGTCGTCACCGTTTATGGCGGCACCCGGTCAGCGCGCGCGGGACGGACCCCGGCCGGCTCGCCCGCCCGGCCGTACGGCACTCTTCCGATCATGTGGAGCAGACCGCGGCACTTCGCCACAGTCCGCATCGTTACCATGCGTGGACGCAGCAACCGAAAGCGACGACATCGAGGGACGGGCGAGCGCGTGGCCGAGGCGGCAGTTTCTCAGGGGACGTTCCCCTCTCCTGCCCGCCGGTGGCTGCGCCGCACGGCGGCGCTGCTCGTCGGCGCCCCGCTGTTCGCCGGCCTCCTGTCCGCAACGGCCACCGCGCCGGCGCATGCGGCCGCAGACCCCGCACCAGGACAGAGCGTGCACGTCTCGCTCGACTCCATGGCCCCGCAGGCCCCCGTCAAGAGCGACACGCTGACGATCTCCGGGACGGTGACCAACACCGGCAAGCAGGCCGTCACCGGCGCTCATGTCGGGCTCCGGGTGGGATCCAAGCTCTCCGGACGCAGCGCGATCGACGAGACGGCCGGCCGCAAGGGCTACGTGCCGGGGGTCGACGCGGGGGAGCTCAGTGACGGTCCCACGGTCAAGTTCGCGCGGTTGGACGCCGGGATCAGCCAGGACTTCACCCTCTCCGTGCCGGTCTCCAAGCTGAGCCTCGGAGAGGACGGGGTGTACCCGCTCGGCGTCTCCGTGTCCGGCCAGACCTCCGGCCGGCAATCCGACCGGGTGCTCGGCATCGAGCACACTTTCCTGCCGTGGCAGCCCGACGCCACCGAGGGGAAGAAGAGCCAGCTCACTTTCTTGTGGCCGCTGATCTCCTCGACCCACCTCACCGCCCAGACGGGGTCGGATGCCCAGCAGACGCCGGTCTTCGCCGACGACTCCCTGGCTCGGGACATCGGGCCCGGCGGCAGGCTGAACCAGATGGTCTCGCTCGGCAAGCAACTGCCGGTGACATGGGTCATCGACCCCGACCTGCTGGCCACCGTCGACGCGATGACCCGCAACTACAAGATCAAGGTCGGGGACAACCTGGTCAACGGCACCGGCCAGGACGTGGCGAAGGCGTGGCTGAGCGCCCTCGAGGCCGCCGTCCAGGGCGAGAAGGTCGTCGCCCTGCCCTTCGCCGACCCCGATCTGGCCTCGCTCGCTCACCACGGCAGGGACGTCCCCGGTTCGCTGGGCCACCTCCAGAGCGCCACCGAGGTCGCGCAGAAGACCATCGACACGATCCTGCACGTGACGCCGTCGGTCGACTACGCCTGGCCCGTGGAGGGCGCCGTCGACCCGTCGATCGTCGATGTGGCCACCTCGGCCGGCGCCCACAACGTGATCGCCCGCAGCGACAGCCTGAGGGACGCTTCCCTGCCGTACGCGCCGACGGCGGTCAGACCGATCGGCGGCGGCGCCAGCGCCATCGTGGCCGACGCCGGGCTCTCCACCGCGTTCCAGGGTGACCTGTCGATGGCCGACGCCTCGACCCTCTCCGTGCAGGACTTCCTCGCGCAGACCCTCGCGATCACGCTCCAGGACACCGAGAAGCAACGCAGCATCGTGGTCGCCCCCCAGCGCATGCCCACCGTCAGCCAGGCGCAGACGATGGCCACCGCGCTGCACGCGCTCGACCCGCAGCACTGGACCCAGCCGCTCGACCTGTCCGGCGCCGCCACGGCCAAACCCGACCCGGGGGCCACCACGCGGGTGCCCGGCACGAGCCTGTACCCCGACGCGCTGCGCCGGCAGGAGCTGCCGGCCGACGCCTTCCAGGACATGCAGGACACCCAGGGCACCCTGGAGAGGTTCAAGGTGATCCTGGCCGCACCCGACCGTGTGGTGACGCCGTTCGGCAACGCCATCAACCGGGAGATGTCGGCGTCCTGGCGCGGCGAAGCGGAGAGCGCGCAAACGTACCGTTCCGGGGTCCAGCTCTATCTGGACGGCCTCGCCAACCAGGTCCATCTGATCCAGAAGTCGACCGCGACCATGTCGGGCCGCAGCGCGACGATCGCCGTCACCGTGCAGAACAAACTGGTGCAGGGCGTCGGCCACCTGGTGCTGCGGATCCAGCCGAAGAGCCCCACCCGACTGCAGCTGGGCGAAGACGGCGCCGCGATCGGCGAACAGCCGGTGAAGGTGGACGGCGACCGCAGCCAGTCGGTGAAGTTCACCGCCATCGCCAACGCCAACGGCCCCGTACCGGTGACGGCGCGGCTCTACACCGAGGACGGCACCCCGTACGGTGACCCGATGGAGTTCACCGTCCAGGTCTCCGAGATCACTCCGACGGTGATGCTGGTCATCGCCGGCGGTGTCCTGCTCCTGGTGCTCGCGGGCATCAGGATGTACACCCATCGCAAGCGCTCCACGGCGCGCGAGGAGCCCGAGGGCGACGGCGGCCCCGGCACTGCGAACGGTTCGGCGGACGCCAATCCCGGGCAGCCGAGTGACCCGACACCGGACACCGGTCCGGAAAGCGGGGCCTCACCCGGCCCGGGTGAGAAAGTGGACCATTGAGCTATGTCGTGGCCGTCGGCCGGGGACGATGAGGTGGGGTAACCATGAACGCGCCGTACGACGGTGACCGTGGGCAGGGCGGCGGCAGTGGCGCCGCGCCCTCCGGGGGCATGCCCCCGGCACCCGCCCAGCAGGGCCAGGTCCCGCCGCCGCAATCCGCGCCCGATCCGTATGTCCAGGACGTCTACGCCTACGACCCGTACCGGTCGCAGGACCTCTCCGCCCAGGACCCGGTGACCGAGGCGCTCTACGACCGCGCGGCGCACCCGCCGCCGCCCCCGGGCACCTACGCCGAGCAGCCGCCGCTCTATCAGCAGCCGACCGCTCAGCAGTACGCGCCCGACCCGCGCATCTGGGCGCAGACCCCGCCGCCGGAGCCGGAGGGGCCCTCGCGCCATCTGCCCTACGGCGACGATGCCCGGACCACGCAGTTCGTGGGCGTCGACGACCTGGTCACGCAGGCGGGTGAGGAACTGCCCGAACAGGACGCCTTCGCCCACCTCTACCGGGACCAAGAACAGGCCGGCCCACCGGTGCCCGCAGGGCCCGAGCCCGTGCCCGCACCGCCCCGCAAGTCGGGCGGCCGGGCGTCCAGCCTGATGAAGTCCAGCGCCGTCATGGCGGCCGGCACCCTGGTGTCCCGGCTCACCGGTTTCGTACGCAGCCTGGTGATCACCGCGGCGCTGGGTGCCGCCCTGCTCGGCGACACATTCACCATCGCCTTGACCCTGCCGACGATGATCTACATCCTCACCGTCGGCGGCGGTCTGAACTCGGTGTTCGTGCCCCAGCTGGTGCGCTCCATGAAGGACGACGAGGACGGCGGCGAGGCCTACGCCAACCGTCTTCTGACGCTCGTCATGGTGGCGCTCGGCACCATCGTCGCCCTGGCGGTCATCGGGGCGCCGCTGCTGATCCAGCTGATGTCGCCCACCATCGGCAACGACGCGGCCGCCAACAGCGTTGCTGTGACGTTCGCCCGCTACTGCCTGCCGACGATCTTCTTCATGGGCGTGCATGTGGTGATGGGGCAGATCCTCAACGCCCGCGGCAAGTTCGGCGCGATGATGTGGACCCCGGTCCTCAACAACATCGTGATGATCTGCACCTTCGGCCTGTTCATCTGGGTCTACGGCACCTCCGCCCAGTCCCACATGGGCGTCCAGACCATCCCGCACGACGGTGTCCGGCTGCTCGGCATCGGCACGCTGCTGGGTCTCGTGGTGCAGGCCCTGGCGATGCTCCCCTACCTCCGCGAGACCGGGTTCCGCTTCCGGCCCCGCTTCGACTGGAAGGGCCACGGGCTCGGCAAGACGGTCAAGCTCGCCAAGTGGACCGTGATGTTCGTGCTCGCCAACCAGGCCGGCGTCATCGTCGTCACCCGGCTCGCCACGGCCGCGGGCAAGCAGTCGGGGCGTGACGGCGCCGGCTTCCTCGCCTACTCCAACGCCCAGCTGATCTGGGGCATGCCGCAGGCCATCATCACCGTCTCGGTCATGGCCGCGCTGCTCCCGCGCATCTCACGTGCCGCGCACGACAACGACGCGGGCGCCGTCCGGGACGACATCTCCCAGGGCCTGCGGAACTCGGCGGTCGCCATCGTGCCGGTCGCGTTCGCCTTCCTGGCGCTCGGCGTCCCCATGTGCACCCTGCTGTACGCCTCCAGCGGCACCCAGGCCGCCCAGTCCATGGGCTTCATCCTGATGGCTTTCGCGCTCGGCCTGATCCCGTACTCGGTGCAGTACGTCGTCCTGCGCGGCTTCTACGCGTACGAGGACACCCGCACGCCGTTCTACAACACGGTCATCGTGGCCGCCGTCAACGCGGCGGTCTCGGCCGCCTGCTACGTAGTGCTGCCCGCCCGATGGGCGGTCGTGGGCATGGCCGCCGCATACGGTCTGGCCTACGCCGTGGGCGTGGGAGTGGCGTGGCGGCGGCTGCGCAACCGGCTGGGCGGCGATCTGGACGGCGCGCACGTCCTGCGTACGTACGCCCGCCTGTGCCTCGCCGCGGTCCCGGCCGCGGTGGTGGGTGGCGCGGTCGGCTTCGGCCTGCTGAAGTTCCTGGGCGAGGGTGCGGGAGGATCGGTCGTGGCACTGGTCGTCGGCGGCGGTGTGCTGATGGGAGTCTTCTTCATCGCGGCCAAGCGCATGCGTATCGAAGAGCTCAACGCCATGGTCGGCATGGTGCGCGGGCGGCTCGGCCGCTGAGAGCGGAGCCAGCGCACAACCATCGCCGGCCACCGCGTGTCGTGCATAGTGCTGGACTGTGGGCACAATTGGCATGACTTTGCATGGCTGGCCAACAGCACGCAACGGATGGGGAGGCAGGAGCGACGGTGGCGGAACGTAGCACGGCTGCCGTCGACGTAGCCGACAACAGCGGTGACACACCGCTGACCGCCAAGGCGGACAAGGCGACGACCGACGGGGTGACGGAGTCCATCGACACGGCAGACACGGCGGAGCAGAGCACGAACGGCACCGGCGGCGAGCGCAAGGCCTCCGAGCCGTCCATCGCGACGCCCGAACTGCACAGCGGTCACAAGCTGGCCAGACGCTACCGCCTCGAGGAGTGCGTCACCCGTCTGGACGGTTTCAGCAGCTGGCGTGCGGTCGATGAGAAGCTCCGCCGTGCGGTCGGTGTCCACCTGCTGCCCGCCGACCACGCGCGGGCCCGCTCCGTCCTCGCCGCGGCCCGCTCCTCCGCGCTCCTCGGCGACCCTCGCTTCGTGCAGGTCCTGGACGCCGTCGAGGAGAACGACCTCGTCTACGTCGTCCACGAGTGGCTCCCGGACGCCACCGAGCTCACCGCCCTCCTGGCGCTCGGCCCGCTGGAGGCACACGACGCGTACCAGATGGTCACCCAGGTCTCCCAGGCCATGGCCGCCGCCCACCGCGAGGGCCTCGCTCACCTCCGCCTCACCCCGAGCGCGGTCCTGCGGACCTCCACCGGGCAGTACCGCATCCGCGGCCTCGCCGTGGCCGCGGCGCTGCGCGGCATCACATCCGACACCCCTCAGCGCACCGACACCGAGGCCATCGGAGCGCTGCTGTACGCCGTGCTCACCCAGCGCTGGCCGTACGAGAGCGACGCGTACGGCCTGCACGGCCTACCCAAGGGCGTCGGCCTGATCGCTCCCGACCAGGTACGCGCCGGTATCCACCGCGGCCTCTCCGAGCTCGCCATGCGGGCGCTGGTCAACGACGGGGCCACCGCCTCCCGTCAGGAACCGCCCTGCACCACCCCGGACGAGCTGGTCAAGGCCATCGGGGAGATGCCGCGCATCAAGCCTCCGGAGCCGGCGTTCACCGCGCCGCCCGAGTATCAGCGCACCACCTACCAGCAGGGAACGTACGGCCGCCCGGCCGCGGGTCCCGGCCCGTCCGTCACCCAGCCCGTCCAGGCTCCGCCCCCGCCGCTCCAGGGCCGCACCGGCAAGGCCCTCAAGTGGGCCGTCTCCGCGCTCCTGATCGCCGCGCTGGGTCTGGGCAGCTGGCAGCTGGCCGATGCTCTGCTCCAGCACGACAAGGGCAGCGGGTCCAACGAGACCGGGAACACCCGGACCACGGACAGCGGCAACGACGGAGACAAGCCGAAGGCGCCCCTGCCGATCAAAATTCAGGGAGCCGAGGAGTACGCGCCGGATGGTTCGCCGCAGAACGCCGCCGATGTGTCGAAGACGTACGACGGCAGCGCCTCCACGTTCTGGCGCACCAAGAGTTTCTACGACGGCCCAGAGCTTGCGCCCACCGTGAAGGCAGGCGTGGGCATCGTCTACGACCTGGGCTCGTCCAAGAACATCTCGACCGCGTCGATACTGTTGCGCTACGGCGGGGATCACACCACCATCACGCTGTACGCCGCCGACTCGCTCACCCCCTCGACTGGGGTGAAGGGGATGAAGAAGATCGCGACTTCGCAGACCAGCGGCGAGAAGATCGATCTCAAGGCAAGCTCGCCCGTCGCCTCGCGTTACGTGCTTCTGTGGATGACCGCGATGCCCGAGGCGGCCGGGGACGGGTACAGCGACCCCGGCCACAAGCAGGGCATCACGGATGTGAAGTTCACCGGCTGACCGGACGGCAGGGGGAGGCTCACCGTTGGACGACGCCACGCTGGGCGACATGAGCGACCAGGATCTCCTGGCGCGTCATGTCGACGGCGACCCCGACGCCTTCGGTGAGATCGTGCGGCGTCACCGCGACCGGTTGTGGGCGGTGGCGCTGCGCACCCTGGGGGACCGCGAGGAGGCCGCCGACGCCGTCCAGGACGCCCTCGTCTCCGCCTACCGGGCCGCCCACACCTTCCGAGGCCAGTCGGCCGTCACCACCTGGCTGCACCGCATCACGGTGAACGCCTGCCTCGACCGGGCCCGCAAGGCGGCCTCCCGCAAGACGTCCCCGGTCGACGACACCGAGCGCCTGGACCAGCTCCTCGAACCGCACGAGTCGGCCGAGGCGCCGGCCGAGCGGCAGGAACTGCACCGCCAGCTCATCGAGGCCCTGGGCACCCTGCCGCCGGACCAGCGCGCCGCCCTCGTCCTCGTCGACATGCAGGGCTATCCCGTTGCCGAGGCCGCCGCCGTGCTCGATGTGCCCACCGGCACGGTGAAGAGCCGTTGTGCCCGCGGCCGCGCACGGCTGTTGCCGCTTCTCACTCATCTGCGCGCGGATACTGCGCATGCCAGGGATAACGGCGAGTCCCGTGGGGGAAGGAACCGGACGCCAGGGACATCCGTCCCACCTGCGTCGGACACGAACGACACAGGACCGAATGACACAGGACCGAGCGATTCGGCTGCCGTGAAGGGCGGAGGTGGGCGCGCGTGACATCCACGACCGGAACAACGGAACACCCGGACGTCTCGGAGATCTCCGAACTCACCGAGGGCCTGTTGCCGCCGGCCCGCACGGCGGACGTACGCCGCCATCTTCAGGGCTGCGCGCTGTGTGCCGATGTACGCGACTCCCTGGAAGAGATCCGCGATCTGCTCGGGACGCTCCCCGGGCCGCCGCGCATGCCCGCCGATGTGGTGGGACGCATCGACGCGGCACTCGCCGCGGAAGCCCTGCTGAACGCCACGGCAACCGAGGACGGACCGCAAGAAACAGCGAGCGTTTCACGTGAAACAACCAGCACGGCCTCCGAGGACGGCTTGGCCGAGACAGCGCGCGTTTCACGTGAAACACCCAAGGCACCCACCCCCTCCGCGTCCGCTGGTTCTTCGACCGCAGTCGGCGCAACCCTGGCCGATCGCCCCGCCGGACATGCCCGTGCGGCCGCCGGTGCGGGTCCCGGCCGCGGCAAGAAGTACCGGCGACGCACTGCCGTCCTCACAGCGGTGATCGGCGCCGCAGCGGTCGGAGCAGGGATCTTCTTCGTGCAGAACCTCCAGTCGCCGGCGCCCAGCCCCCATGCCGGCCACTCCACGTCCGAGCCGTCGCAGTCCGGCGGCACCGTCTACTCCGCGGGCACCCTCGAAGGACGCGTGCAGTCGCTGCTGGCGTCCCAGAGCGGCCAGAGCACGCAGAAGGCGCCCTCGGCACAGATCGCGCCCTCCACGAAGAACGCGCCGAACAGCGAGAAGTCATCGGACAGCGTGCGGTCCGCCGCGAGTATCCCGCCCTGTGTTCAGGCGGGTACCGGACGAGCCGCCGAGACACCACTCGCCACCGAGCAGGGCACCTATGACGGATCCCGGGTGTATCTCGTCGTGCTGCCCGACCAGGACACTCCCGCCAACGTGGAGGCGTACGTCGTCGACGCCTCCTGCGAGAGCGCCGGGCCCTCCGCCCACGGAAAGGTGCTGCTGACCCGCTCCTACCCGCGTCGCTGAGCGCCGCCGGGACGGTACGAGACCCGGGTCTCCGTGCCGCCCGTCCGGCTCGGGAATGCAAGCCCCGTAGGATCCGTTGGGTGGGGTGAGAGTCCTGGACCGGGGCCCCGACAGGCAGTAGGCAGTCCGCAGAGACGAGGAAGAAACCCGTGAGCGACGTCCGTAACGTGATCATCATTGGCTCGGGCCCGGCCGGATACACCGCCGCGCTGTACACCGCACGTGCGTCGCTGAAGCCGCTGGTGTTCGAGGGCGCCGTCACCGCCGGTGGTGCGTTGATGAACACCACCGAGGTGGAGAACTTCCCCGGCTTCCAGGACGGCATCATGGGCCCGGAGCTCATGGACAACATGCGCGGCCAGGCCGAGCGCTTCGGCGCTGAGCTGGTGCCGGACGACGTCGTCGCCGTCGACCTGACGGGTGACATCAAGACCGTCACGGACACCTCGGGCACCGTCCACCGCGCCAAGGCCGTCATCGTCACCACCGGCTCGCAGCACCGCAAGCTGGCTCTGCCCAACGAGGACAAGCTGTCGGGCCGTGGCGTCTCGTGGTGCGCCACGTGTGACGGGTTCTTCTTCAAGGACCAGGACATCGCCGTGGTCGGCGGTGGTGACACCGCGATGGAGGAGGCGACCTTCCTCTCGCGCTTCGCCAAGTCGGTCACGATCGTCCACCGCCGGGACACCCTGCGCGCCTCCAAGGCGATGCAGGAGCGTGCCCTTGCTGACGAGAAGATCAAGTTCGCGTGGGACAGTGAGGTCGCCGAGATCCACGGCGACCAGAAGCTCTCCGGCCTGACGCTGCGCAACACCAAGACGGGCGCGACGTCCGAGCTCGCGGTGACGGGCCTCTTCATCGCCGTCGGCCACGACCCGCGTACCGAGCTCTTCAAGGGCCAGCTCGACCTCGACGAGGAGGGCTACCTGAAGGTCGACGCCCCCTCGACGCGCACCAACCTGACGGGTGTCTTCGGCGCCGGCGACGTCGTCGACCACACCTACCGGCAGGCCATCACGGCGGCCGGCACCGGCTGCTCCGCCGCTCTCGACGCCGAGCGCTTCCTCGCGGCTCTGGCCGACAGCGAGAAGGCCGCAGCCACCGTCTGATCCCCACCCCCAGCTCCTCTCCCTCCCCCAACACCCCTTAGGAGACTGCCGTGGCCGGCACTCTGAAGCACGTGACCGACGCCGACTTCGACGAGGTCGTTCTCAAGAGCGACAAGCCCGTCCTGGTGGACTTCTGGGCCGAGTGGTGCGGCCCGTGCCGCCAGATCGCCCCGTCGCTGGAGGCCATCGCCGCCGAGCACGGCGATCAGATCGAGATCGTCAAGCTCAACATCGACCAGAACCCGACCACCGCCGCCAAGTACGGCGTGATGTCGATCCCGACGCTCAATGTCTACCAGGGCGGCGAGGTCGCCAAGACGATCGTCGGCGCCAAGCCGAAGGCCGCCCTGCTGCGTGAGCTCGACGACTTCATCGCCGAGAAGTAAGTCTCGACGGACACGCTGTTTCACGTGAAACGGGCTCGCTCCCTTGAAGGGGGCGGGCCCGTTTCGCATGCGGCAGAGTCCACAGCGGCACTTTTACAGCGGCCTGAGGACCGGCTCCTTCTGGACCGCACCGAGCAACCGGTCCAGGGCCATTTCGACGTCTTCCTTCCAGGACAACGTCGTGCGCAGTTCGAGGCGCAGCCGCGGGTATCTGGGGTGGGGCCGCACGGTCTTGAATCCGACCGACAGCAGATAGTCGGCCGGCAGCACGCAGGCGGGCTCCTTCCACCGGGCATCTCCGAACGCCTCGATGGCTTTGAAGTTGCGGCGCAGCAGATCCTTGGCGACCGTCTGCACCAGCACCCTCCCCAGCCCCTGCCCCTGATAGCCCGGCATGATCCACCCAGTCATCAGCTGTACGGCGTCGGCGGCCACGGGGCTGGTGGGGAAGGCGGTGGAGCGGGGCACGTAGGCCGGAGGCGCGTACAGCACATAGCCGACCGGGATGTCATCGACGTAGACGACCCGGCCGCAGGAGCCCCATTCCAGGAGCACCCCGGAGATCCAGGCTTCCTTCTCGACTTCGGGACGCCCTGCCTTTATCGCCGCTTCTCCACTGACGGGGTCGAGTTCCCAGAAGACACAGCCGCGGCAGCGTTTGGGGAGGTCCGGAAGGTTGTCCAGCGTGAGCGGTACGAGCCGACGCCCCATGGAGGCTGTTCCTCACTTCCCTCGTCTGCCGCCCCGTGCGCGGCCGACAGTGCGCTCAACTCACGCAGCAGGCTGCCGACGAACCCGCCGACCGCCCCGATACCGAGCCCTGCCGTCACCAGCCGAGTGCGGCTCACCGTTCGCATGGCCTCGCCCTCCCTCGAAGATGGATCAAGGTCGATGTGCCATACCAGAACGCATCGTATCCACCCCTTCACGGCAGCGACACCGGTCTCCATGCAAAGGGCGGGCCGTGTTCCCGTATGAACCGGGAACACGGCCCGCCCGTGAGTGGCGGCGAATGAAGTCAGCTGTCGCCGCCCTCCGAGGCCTGCTCGGCAAGGCCCTTCTCCAGGACTCGCCCCTCGCCGGGAGCAAGGGTGCCGAGGATCCTCTCCAGATCCTCTATCGAGGCGAACTCGACGACGATCTTTCCCTTCTTCTGCCCGAGGTCGACCTTCACCCGTGTCTCGAAGCGGTCCGAGAGCCGGGTGGCCAGGTCGCTGAGTGCCGGTGAGAGGAGCGCGCCCGCCCGGGGGCCCTTGGCCTTCGGGGTGTTCTTGGGCTCCGAGTTGAGCAGCGTCACGATCTCTTCGACCGTCCGCACCGAGAGCCCCTCAGCCACGATCCGCTTGGCGAGGCTGTCCTGCTCCTCGGAGTCCTCCACCGAGAGCAGAGCCCGCGCGTGCCCCGCCGAGATGACTCCTGCGGCGACCCTCTTCTGGACCGGCGGCGAAAGCCGAAGCAATCGCAGCGTGTTGGAAACCTGCGGCCGCGAACGGCCGATGCGGTCTGCCAGCTGGTCATGGGTGCACTTGAAGTCCCGGAGCAACTGGTCGTAGGCGGCGGCCTCTTCCAGCGGGTTCAGCTGTGCGCGGTGAAGGTTCTCCAGCAGGGCGTCGAGCAGGAGCTTCTCGTCGTCCGTCTCCCGGACGATCGCGGGGATCCGCTCCAGGCCGGCCTCGCGACAGGACCTCCAGCGCCGCTCACCCATGATGAGTTCGTAGCGCTCGGGGCCGGTCTGTCGGACGACGACGGGCTGCAGAAGCCCGACTTCCTTGATGGAGGTGACCAGTTCGGACAGGGCGTCCTCGTCGAACACCTCTCGCGGCTGGCGCGGGTTGGGCGCGATCGAGTCGATCGGCAGCTCGGCGAAGAACGCCCCTGCCGGGGCGGCGGGTTCCGCAACGGCCTCCGGCTCCACGATCGTTTCACGTGAAACAGCGGCCGGCGGCAGCGTCGCCACCTTCGCGGCTGCCACCCCCCGCTCCGCGGTCAGTACCGGAACCGC
Organism: Streptomyces sp. NPDC048361; assembly: GCF_040651795.1. Lineage (NCBI taxonomy): Bacteria > Bacillati > Actinomycetota > Actinomycetes > Kitasatosporales > Streptomycetaceae > Streptomyces > Streptomyces sp. NPDC048361. Next base: position 48,513 of record NZ_JBEZKW010000003.1, on the reverse strand, counting down.
CGAGGGGGACGTGGACGCCGTCCCCGCCGAGGTGCCCGGCTTCTCCTGTGCTGCGGAAGGGATCAGCGCACCGAGCCCCCGTCCCAATCCTCTGCGTCGCTCGCTCACTGGATCCCCTCCGACATGCTGTGCTGGTTGTTCTGGCTGACCACATGCGCGTGCGTGGGGTCGTACTGCACGCCGACACCGCGCAGGGCGATCTCGCGGGCAGCTTCGAGGTAGGAAAGCGAGCCACTGGATCCGGGGTCGTAGGTGAGCACCGTCTGCCCGTAGCTCGGCGCCTCGGAGATGCGGACCGAGCGCGGAATGCTGGTCCGCAGCACCTCCTTGCCGAAGTGACTCCGCACCTCGTCGGCCACCTGGGAGGCGAGCCTGGTCCTGCCGTCATACATGGTGAGCAGGATCGTCGACACATGCAGCGTCGGGTTGAGGTGGCCGCGTACGAGATCGACGTTCCTCAGGAGCTGGCCCAGCCCCTCCAGCGCGTAGTACTCGCACTGGATCGGAATCAGCACCTCGGCCCCCGCGACCAGCGCGTTGACCGTCAACAGACCCAACGAGGGCGGGCAGTCGATGAGGATGTAGTCCAGCGGCTGCTCGTACGCCTGGATGGCGCGCTGCAGTCGGCTCTCTCTCGCCACCAGGGACACGAGCTCGATCTCCGCACCGGCGAGATCGATCGTGGCAGGTGCGCAGAAGAGACCCTCGACGTCCGGGACGGGCTGGACCACCTCGGAAAGTGGCCTACTTTCGACCAGAACGTCATAGATCGATGGGACTTCGGCGTGGTGGTCGATGCCTAGCGCCGTCGAGGCGTTGCCCTGGGGATCGAGGTCGACCACCAGGACCCGCGCACCATGCAGCGCGAGGGAAGCAGCGAGGTTGACCGTGGAGGTGGTCTTCCCTACGCCGCCCTTCTGGTTGGCAACGACCATGATTCGGGTCTGCTCAGGCCGCGGCAGTCCCTCGCCGGCACGGCCGAGAGCTTCCACCGCCAGCTGGGCAGCACGACCAATGGGGGTGTCGTCCATCGGGGGCGGTGTTTCACGTGAAACATCCTCCCCCGCCGATTCGGTTCGGGGACCGGGGACCGGATCGGTCATCGGTCCCGCGATGTTGGCGTCGGACCGCAAGGATTCACTCTCCTCGACATCAGGCTCGCAATGAACAGAGCCTCCCATGCCTTCGGGGTCGTGAACCAGCGAGGCCCGGTCTTCTGTGGATGAATCCACCTCTGTGGACAACTCCATAGCCCCTGCGGGGGACTCAAGGCCCCCCGCAAACGGCTTTCGGTCGCGCGGAGAGGAAGCCGCACGGCCGCGGCTGATGATTCCATGCAGCAGTGAGCGACGTTTCACGTGAAACACGATGCATCCGCGCTCGCCGGAGACCGTTACGACACTCCGAAATGCGTATGTATACCGCCTTCTATGGAGCATTCCTCATAGAACGCCCGAAGCGGACGGACCCTCAGCGGCGGCGCCGGGTCCGGCTTGTCCTGGCGGCCTTGGCGCGCTTCGCGGCGAACCGCACACCACCGGGGCTCTCGCCGACCTCGACCCGTACCACCGTGGACAGCGGATCCACCACACCCTCGCCGACGTGGAGTACCGAGGTCTCCACCACACCGAGCTTGCTCAGCGCGGCACGCGCCCCCACGATCTCCTCCTCGGCCGTGTCGCCCTTGAGCGCCAGCATCTCGCCGTAGGGACGCAGCAGCGGAACACCCCAGCCGGCCAGCCGGTCGAGCGGCGCCACCGCACGCGCCGTCACCACATGGACCGGAGTGACCTTGCCCAACATCTCCTCCGCGCGGCCGCGCACCACCGTCACGTGGTCGAGACCGAGGAGCTCCACGACCTCCTGCAGGAAGTTGGTGCGGCGCAGCAGCGGCTCAAGGAGGGTGATCTTCAGGTCCGGGCGGACCAGCGCGAGCGGGATACCGGGCAACCCCGCGCCCGAGCCGACATCGCACACCGTGACGCCTTCGGGAACGACCTCGGAGAGCACCGCGCAGTTGAGCAGATGCCGCTCCCACAGACGTGGCACCTCACGCGGCCCGATCAGACCGCGCTTGACCCCCGCATCCGCGAGCAGCTCCGCATACCGCACGGCCTCGGGGAAGAACTCGCCGAAAACCGCCCGCGCCTCTTCCGGCGCCGGGGGAAGCTCCGCTGCTGCCTCTGCCTCCGTCACGGGGACCGTCCTTCCCTACCTACGCGGCGTTACCGCACTGTGGTGGCTGACTATCAGGCTGACAAAGATCGGCCCCGCCTGCGAACAGACGGGGCCGAGAAGGCGATGACCGCTCAGGCGGGCAACACGACGACGAAGCGCTGCGGCTCCTCGCCCTCCGACTCGCTGCGCAGCCCCGCGGCCGCCACCGCGTCGTGCACGACCTTGCGCTCGAACGGCGTCATCGGGTCCAGCTTCACCGGCTCACCGGTGCTCTTCACCTCGTCCGCCGCCTTGGCGCCCAGCGCGGCGAGCTCCGTACGCTTCTGGGCCCGGTACCCGCTGATGTCCAGCATCAGACGGCTGCGGTCACCGGTCTCACGGTGCACGGCCAGACGCGTGAGCTCCTGAAGCGCCTCCAGGACCTCGCCGTCACGACCGACGAGTTTCTGCAGGTCACGGCTGTTGCTGTCACTGATGATCGAGACCGCGGCTCGGTCCGCCTCGACGTCCATGTCGATATCGCCGTCGAGGTCGGCGATGTCGAGCAGGCCCTCCAGGTAATCGGCGGCGATCTCCCCCTCCTGCTCCAGGCGGGAGAGGGTGTCGACGCCCTCAGCGGCCGGGGCGGTGGTGCCTTCCGTCACGGATGGACTCCTTCTTACTTCTTGGACGGGTGCTTGGGCCGCTGCTGACCCTTGCGCTGACCCGACTTGGCTCGTGCCTGACCGGCCGTGGGCTTGCCCTGCTTCGGCTTGGTGTCCTGCTTGGGCTTGGCGTCCTGCGGTTCGGTCCGCTGCTCGTCAGGCTCGGCCGCGGCCGTGGAGCCCTTCGACAGCGAGGTCTTCGCGGCCACGTCGTCCGCCTGCGTGGCACCGCCCTGGCGCTGCGCCTTGGTCTGCCGCTTGGGCTGCTGGCGCTTGGGCGCCGCCCCGCCCTCGGCCTCAAGGACCGCCGCGTCGCTCTTCACCACGGTGCCGTCGGCCTGGGCGGCGAAGCCCTGCTTGGAGAGCCCGTTGATGAACTTGCGCTCGTTGTCGTTGCGGTCCGGGCCCTTGGCCACGATCGCCTGCACGATGGTGCGGCGCTTCTTGCCGCGCACCTCGCCGTGGGTGCTGACGCTCTTGATCAGGCGGTCCAGGTAGTGGGCCTGCGCCTTGGAACCCGGCGTCGGGTTCTGGTTGATCACGTACATCTGCTGGCCCATGGTCCACACGTTGGTGGTCAGCCAGTAGACGAGGACACCGACGGGGAAGTTGATGCCCATCACGGCGAACATGACGGGGAAGACGTACATCAGCATCTTCTGCTGCTGCATGAACGGCGTCTTGACCGTAAGGTCCACGTTCTTCGTCATCAGCTGGCGCTGGGTGAAGAACTGCGAAGCCGACATCATCACGATCATGATCGCGGTGACGACGCGGACATCGGTCAGGGAGGCGCCGAGGCCCTCGACCTTGGAGGCGTTGTCCATAAACTTCGCGGCCAGCGGGGCACCGAAGATGTGGGCCTTCTGGGCGCTCTCGAGCAGCGGCTGGTTGATGACGCCGATGGTCTTGCCGTTGGCGATGCCGGCGAGTACGTGGTACAGCGCGAAGAAGAACGGCGACTGGGCGATGATCGGAAGGCACGAGGAGAGCGGGTTGGTGCCCGTCTCCTTGTACAGCTTCATCATCTCTTCGGACTGACGCTGCTTGTCGCTCTTGTAGCGCTCCTGGATCGCCTTCATCTTCGGCTGGAGCGCCTGCATGTTCCGCGTCGACTTGATCTGCTTCACGAAGAGCGGGATCAGACAGATACGGATGAGCACCACGAGGGACACGATTGACAGGCCCCAGGCCCAGCCCGTGTCCGGCCCGAAGATCGCGCCGTACAACTTGTGGAACTGGACGATGACCCAGGAAACAGGCCAGGTAATGAAGCTGAACAGACTGGCAATCGTGTCCACTAATCAGGCTCCTTGAGCTTTGGGCGGGGTCTCTGCGGCCGGGCTTGTCTCGGTCTCAGCGGCGGACTGCCCGCCCTTGTCGCCGCGCCAGGCAGCGCGCAGCGCCTCGTGCCATCGAGGTCGCTTGCGCTCCGGTACGTAGTCCACGCCACCGGGCGACCACGGATTGCACCGCAGAATGCGCCAGGCGGTCAGGGCTGTGCCTTTGAGGGCACCGTGCCGGTCGATCGCCGTATATCCATAGTGGGAACACGACGGGTAGTACCGGCAGACGGGCCCGAGAAGTGGGCTGATCGTCCACTGGTACAGCTTGATCAGGGCCAGCAGCGGGTACTTCATCGCGCGCCCCCTCCCAGGAGCCGCGCGAGGGCGGCGTCCAGGTCTCGGGCCAGCTGTGCATGGTCGGCATCGCCCGCACCGGGCAATGCCCGTACGACCACCAGGCTACCGGCGGGCAACTGGGAGAGTCGTTCGCGCATGAGATGGCGGAGCCTGCGCTTCACCAGATTGCGGACGACGGCAACGCCGACGGCTTTGCTGACAACGAAACCCGCACGCGTCGGGGGAGCGCTCTCCCCAGGCGCGTGCGGGTCTGTTGCACCGCTGCGTAGATGGACGACGAGGAGCGGGCGACCGGCCCGGCGTCCTCGGCGAACCGCGGTTGCGAAGTCCTCGCGCCGCCTCAGCCGATTCTCGGTAGGCAGCACGTCATGACCTGTTAGCTGTTACGCGGACAGGCTGGCGCGACCCTTGCCACGGCGGTTCGCGAGAATCGCGCGGCCGGCGCGGGTACGCATCCGCAGGCGGAAGCCGTGGGTCTTGGCGCGGCGACGGTTGTTCGGCTGGAAGGTGCGCTTGCTCACTCGGGGGCTCCAGAAATGATTCGTTGGCGGCGGGACATCGCCTGGCTGTCACCGTGCGCCCACGAGTAGCTCGCGTATACGCCCGTGTGCACCGCTTCACGATCACAGATCGTGATCTTTGCCCATCGGAGGCAGGCGGCAGCAGCCATCGACAACTCGACCTGGTCACGGTACGCGCGGCTACGCCATCCGGTCAAACCGGCTCCTCACCGGCCCCCGGTATGCACAGGCTGTGGACAACAACTTGAACCACGTCAGTGGGCCCGACTACCGTGGCTGAACTCCGAGCCTTCTCCCCATCTGTCCTCGCCTGTCTGTCTATGCCATCCCATACCGTCCCGAGAACCACACATTCGTGGGACCTGCGAGAGAGCGTGCCCTGTGGCTGACGTACCTGCCGATCTTGCCGCAGTGTGGCCACGAGTGCTGGAGCATCTCCTCGGAGAGGGGCAGCAGGGCATCGAGCCCAAGGACAAGCAGTGGATCGAGCGCTGCCAGCCGCTCGCACTGGTCGCCGACACCGCGCTGCTCGCCGTCCCCAATGAATGGGGCAAGCGCGTCCTGGAGGGCCGGCTCGCGCCGCTGATCAGCGAGACCCTGAGCCGCGAGTGCGGCCGCACCATCCGGATCGCGATCACCGTCGACGACTCGGTGGGCGAGCCCTCGCCGCCCGCTCCACAGCAGCCCTCCCCGCAACAGCAGCAGGCGCGCTACCAGGACGACCCCTATGGACGCCCCGCCGACGACGGCCTGCCGACCGCGCGCCCCGCCTATCCCGGCGAGTACCAGCAGCGCTCCGAGCCGGGCGCCTGGCCGCGTGCTCAGGAGGACCTGTGGCAGCAGCCCCGGCTCGGCGGCTTCCAGGACCGCGACACCCCGGGCGATCAGTGGCGCGAGCCCTACGGCGCCCCACGCCCGCAGCAGCCCCAGCACGACTACCGATCCCCGCAGCCGCCCGACCGTGGCGGATACGACCAGGACCGCGGCGGATACGACCAGGGCCGGGGCCAGTACGAGCAGCCCAAGCCTCCGTCATACGAGCAGCAGCGCCACGAGCAGCGGCCCGAGCGGCGTGAGCTCCCCGCCGGGCAGCCCCCGCAGCGCGGCGGCTCCGGCCACCTCGCGCCGTCCCCGTCCGGCGGCGCGCCCGCGCAGGGCGGTCCCGGCGAGCCGCACGCCCGCCTGAACCCGAAATACCTCTTCGACACCTTCGTCATCGGCTCGTCCAACCGGTTCGCGCACGCCGCGGCCGTCGCGGTCGCCGAGGCGCCGGCCAAGGCCTACAACCCCCTCTTCATCTACGGGGAGTCGGGCCTCGGCAAGACGCACCTCCTGCACGCGATCGGCCACTACGCGCGCAGCCTGTACCCCGGCACCCGGGTGCGGTACGTGAGCTCGGAGGAGTTCACCAACGAGTTCATCAACTCGATCCGCGACGGCAAGGGCGACACCTTCCGCAAGCGCTACCGGGATGTCGACATCCTCCTGGTGGACGACATCCAGTTCCTGGCGAGCAAGGAGTCGACGCAGGAGGAGTTCTTCCACACCTTCAACACGCTCCACAACGCCAACAAGCAGATCGTGCTCTCCTCGGACCGGCCGCCCAAGCAGCTGATGACCCTGGAGGACCGGCTGCGCAACCGCTTCGAGTGGGGCCTGACCACCGATGTGCAGCCGCCCGAGCTGGAGACGCGTATCGCGATCCTCCGTAAGAAGGCGGTGCAGGAGCAGCTCAACGCCCCGCCGGAGGTGCTGGAGTTCATCGCGTCCCGGATCTCGAGGAACATCCGTGAGCTGGAGGGCGCGCTGATCCGCGTCACCGCGTTCGCGTCCCTGAACCGGCAGCCGGTGGACCTCGGGCTCACCGAGATCGTCCTGAAGGACCTGATCCCCGGCGGCGAGGACTCGGCGCCGGAGATCACCGCGAGCGCCATCATGGCCGCGACCGCCGACTACTTCGGTCTGACGGTGGAGGATCTCTGCGGATCCTCGCGCAGCCGCGTCCTGGTGACGGCCCGCCAGATCGCCATGTATCTGTGCCGCGAGCTCACCGACCTCTCACTGCCGAAGATCGGGGCCCAGTTCGGCGGCCGCGACCATACGACGGTGATGCACGCCGACCGCAAGATCCGAGCGCTGATGGCGGAGCGGCGCTCCATCTACAACCAGGTCACCGAGCTCACCAACCGCATCAAGAACGGCTGAGCGGACACGTACCACCCATCCTGAGGGCGCCAGGGGATCGATTCTCCTGGCGCCCTCAGGCGTTTCCCGAGCCTTTGGCGAGCACTCCGCTGTCCCTTTGCGAGCACTCGGCTGTCCCTCAGCTGTCCCTCGGCGCCCCCTCCGCGGCCTCTCCGCGACCCTCTTCGGGCCCCAAAGAGGCGCCTTCACGGCCTCGGGAAGCGTGCGTACGGGCTCGTTGCACGCGTGTGTACGAGTCCCGCGGGTGGCTCGGTGTTCGAATACCGGCTGGTCAGAGGCGGTTCTCCACAGATCTGGGTACTTTCTTCCGTCCACACCCTGGGGACCGCGAAGTTGTCCAGATTGCGTCCACAGGCGCGGCGGCTGATACTCCATCACCCCAGGTCAACCGGGTGTGGATTTGTGGGCATCCTCGTTCCACAGCTTGTGGACGAATCCTCTGTCCACAGCCTGTGCATTCAGTTGTCCACCGGCGGCCCACAGGTTCGGGGCCGTTGTCCCCAGCTTCTCCACAGCGCTGTCCACTGTTCGGCAACGCAACACCCCCGATCACCGCACCGAGTGAAAGCCGTCACACCAACGAGGCAGGTTGGCCTGTGGGGAACCGGGGTAAAGCTGGGGACAGGGCTGGGGAGAACCACCCCTCTTCTGTGCATGGGGTGTGCAGAACTTTCGGGCGTCCACAGAAACCCCGAGTTGTCCACGGGTGTCACCCACAGGGCCGGTGGACAAAAAATCGGGTGTGACCTGCGCAAACGGGGTTATCCACGGTTTCCACAGGCCCTACTACTACTCCCACTTAGAGTTAGCTGGGAATCCGCTTCGAAGTGGGGCCTGTGCACAACTCGCCGCCGGAGCTCCCGCTGCCGCTCGACGCGACTTGACCCCGACGCGCACCGACTGTCAGCGGCGTACGTCAGACTGGTCCCCGGCGATACAGCCGACGACGAAAGCCAGCAGGGCGAGCCAGCAACAGCAGGAGGCGGTTCCGGTGAAGATCCGGGTGGAGCGCGATGTACTCGCGGAGGCGGTGGCCTGGGTGGCCCGCAGCCTCCCGGCCCGTCCGCCGGCGCCCGTACTCGCGGGCCTTCTTCTGAAGGCGGAGGACGGCGCGCTCAGCTTCTCCAGCTTCGACTACGAGGTCTCGGCGCGGGTCTCGGTCGACGCCGAGGTCGACGAGGACGGCACGGTGCTCGTCTCCGGCCGCCTCCTCGCCGACATCTGCCGCGCCCTGCCGAACCGGCCGGTGGAGATTTCCACAGACGGTGTACGGGCGACCGTGGTCTGCGGCTCCTCCCGCTTCACCCTCCACACCCTGCCCGTGGAGGAGTACCCGGCGCTGCCGCAGATGCCCACCGCCACCGGCACCGTTCCCGGTGAGGTCTTCGCCTCGGCCGCCGCCCAGGTCGCCATCGCGGCAGGGCGGGACGACACCCTGCCCGTGCTGACCGGCGTGCGTATCGAGATCGAGGGCGACACCGTCACCCTGGCCTCCACCGACCGCTACCGCTTCGCGGTCCGCGAGTTCCTGTGGAAGCCGGAGAACCCGGACGCCTCCGCGGTCGCCCTGGTCCCCGCCAAGACGCTCCTGGACACGGCCAAGGCGCTCACGAGCGGCGACACGGTCACCCTGGCGCTCTCGGGCTCCGGCGCCGGTGAGGGCCTGATCGGCTTCGAGGGCGCGGGCCGGCGGACCACCACCCGCCTGCTCGAAGGCGACCTGCCGAAGTACCGCACCCTGTTCCCCACCGAGTTCAACTCGGTCGCGGTGATCGAGACCGCCCCGTTCGTCGAGGCCGTCAAGCGCGTCTCCCTGGTGGCCGAGCGCAACACCCCTGTGCGGCTCAGCTTCGAGCAGGGTGTGCTCATCCTGGAGGCCGGCTCCAGCGACGACGCACAGGCTGTGGAAAGGGTCGACGCCAACCTGGAGGGTGACGACATCTCGATCGCCTTCAACCCGACCTTCCTGCTCGACGGCCTGAGCGCCATCGACTCGCCGGTCGCCCAGCTGGCCTTCACCACGTCGACCAAGCCGGCCCTGCTCAGCGGCAGGCCCGCGCAGGACGCCGAGGCGGACGACGCGTACAAGTACCTGATCATGCCGGTGCGGCTGTCCGGCTGAGTGGCTTGAGGACGTACGTCCCGGGCACTCGGGACGTACGTCTGAGCGGCTGACCCCGCAGGTGTGTACGAGGGCTCCGGCGTAGGCTCGGACGCGGGTACGAACGCCTCAACGTCAAAGGATTCTGTGATGGAGCTCGGTCTCGTCGGCCTCGGCAAAATGGGCGGCAACATGCGCGAGCGCATCCGCCGCGCAGGCCACACCGTCATCGGTTACGACCGCAACCCGGACGTCGCCGACGTCCACAGCCTCAAGGAGCTTGTGGACAGTCTCAAGGGCCCGCGCGTCGTGTGGGTGATGGTCCCCGCGGGCGCCGCGACACAGTCCACCATCGACGAGCTCAGCGAGCTCCTGGCGCCCGGTGACGTCGTCGTGGACGGCGGCAACTCCCGCTGGACGGACGACGAGAAGCACGCCGTCGAGCTCGGCATCAAGGACATCGGCTTCGTCGACTGCGGCGTCTCCGGCGGCGTCTGGGGCCTGGAGAACGGCTACGCCCTGATGTACGGCGGCACCGCCGAGAACGTCGCGAAGGTCCAGCCGATCTTCGACGCCCTCAAGCCCGAGGGCGAGTTCGGCGCGGTGCACGCGGGCAAGGTCGGCTCCGGCCACTTCTCCAAGATGGTCCACAACGGCATCGAGTACGCCATGATGCAGGCCTACGCCGAGGGCTGGGAGCTCCTGGAGAAGGTCGACTCCGTCACCGACGTCCGCGAGGTGTTCCGCAGCTGGCAGGAGGGCACGGTCATCCGTTCCTGGCTGCTCGACCTCGCGGTCAACGCCCTGGACGACGACGAGCACCTCGACAAGCTCAAGGGCTTCGCGCAGGACTCCGGCGAGGGCCGGTGGACGGTGGAGGCCGCGATCGACAACGCCGTGCCGCTCCCTGCGATCACCGCGTCCCTGTTCGCCCGCTTCGCGTCCCGTCAGGACGACTCCCCGCAGATGAAGATGATCGCCGCGCTGCGCAACCAGTTCGGCGGCCACGCGGTCGAGTCCAAGTAGCAGTACAGAGCAGTAGGTAAAGCCGGGGGAGGTCGGCGACACCATGCACGTCACCCATCTCTCGCTGGCCGACTTCCGCTCGTACGCCCGGGTCGAGGTTCCGCTCGACCCGGGCGTCACCGCCTTCGTGGGCGCCAACGGCCAGGGCAAGACCAACCTGGTCGAGGCCGTCGGCTACCTCGCCTCGCTCGGCAGCCACCGGGTCTCGTCGGACGCGCCGCTGGTCCGCATGGGCGCCGAGCGCGCCGTGATCCGGGCCGCCGTCACCCAGGGCGAGCGCTCCCAGCTGATCGAGCTCGAACTGAACCCGGGCCGCGCCAACCGGGCCCGTATCAACAGATCCTCGCAGGTCAGACCCCGCGATGTGCTGGGGATCGTACGGACCGTGCTCTTCGCGCCGGAGGACCTCGCCCTGGTCAAGGGCGACCCCGGGGAGCGGCGCCGCTTCCTCGACGAGCTGATCACCGCGCGGTCCCCCCGGATGGCGGCCGTACGTTCCGACTACGACCGGGTCCTCAAGCAGCGCAACACCCTTCTGAAGTCCGCCGCGATGGCCCGCCGGCACGGTGGCCGTGGCATGGACCTGTCCACCCTCGACGTGTGGGACCAGCACCTGGCCCAGGTCGGCGCCGAGCTGCTCGCCCAGCGCCTCGACCTGATCGCCGCCCTGCAACCGCTCGCCGACAAGGCGTACGAGCAACTCGCGCCGGGCGGCGGCCCGTTGGCCCTGCAGTACAAGCCGTCCGCGCCCGGCACCGGCCATACCCGCGAGGAACTGTACGGCCAGCTCATCGAGGCCTTCGCGGACGTCCGCAAGCAGGAGATCGAGCGCGGCGTGACACTGGCGGGCCCGCACCGCGACGACCTGCTGCTGCGCCTGGGCGAGCTGCCGGCCAAGGGGTACGCGAGCCACGGCGAGTCCTGGTCGTACGCGCTCGCGCTGCGGCTCGCCTCCTACGACCTGCTGCGGGCCGAGGGCAACGAGCCGGTCCTCGTGCTCGACGACGTCTTCGCCGAGCTCGACGCCAAGCGCCGCGAGCGGCTCGCGGAACTGGTGGCGCCCGGCGAGCAGGTCCTGGTGACGGCCGCGGTCGACGACGACGTGCCGGGCATCCTCGCCGGTGTCCGCTACGAGGTCGCGGCGGGCGAGGTGGCGCGGGCATGAGCGAGCCGTCCGGCCCGAGCGGGCCGTCCGACGCCCCTAAGGTGCCCGAGTCCTCCGGCGTGGACCTGGCGCGGGTCGCGCTGCGCGCGGCGAAGGAGCAGGCCAGGGCGCGGGGCGACGCCGCGCAGCAGAAGAAGCAGGCCCGCAGGGGCGGCGGGCTGCGCTCCGGCGCCCGCGCGGACGGCCGGGACCCGCTGCCGCTGGGCGCCGCGATCAACCGGCTGATCAACGAGCGCGGCTGGGAGGCGCCCGCCGCGGTGGGCGGAGTGATGGGCCGCTGGCCGCAGATCGTTGGCGAGGACCTAGCCAACCACTGCGTGCCGAAGTCCTACGACCAGGCCGAAGCCGTCCTGACCGTGCAGTGCGATTCGACGGCCTGGGCCACCGAGCTGCGCCTGTTCGCGCCCCAGCTGGTGGCCCGCATCAACGCCGACCTCGGCCACGGCACGGTCCGGCTGATCAAGGTGCTCGGCCCCGGCGGGCCCCCGCAGCGCTACGGCCGGCTGCGGGCGCCGGGGAGCACCGGCCCGGGCGACACCTACGGATAAGGGCGCCGGCCCCTTGTGTGCCTCCGGCGCACCGTCTGTGACGTGCGAAAACGTGACTTCTGTGAGCCCTGGGACCCCGTGGTGGTCATGAGGTGTCCCTCACGGTAGTCGGAGGTTGACAGGCCGAAGCGCTGAATGCCCGTGTGAGGCTCTTGGGGCCCCTCCCCGGATATGGGGAGTCGGAAGGCGCCCGCTCAGGGCGGCACATGCGGACTCAGGTACCGGCAAACCCCCATTCATGTCGGCGCTACCGGTAGACTGGTCAATAATCCCGCCGTCCTCGCGGGACCCACCGAAAGACGTGATCGGACGCCCGCCGCCACGGCGGGCGTTCCGACGCCGACCATCGCTGAACGACGCAGCCGCTCCTGCCTGTACAGGGGAGGCTTGTGCTGTGCCAGAAAGGGCGCTTCGTGGCCGATTCCGGCAACCCCAACGAGAAGACCCCGTCCACTGCCGTCGGTGACAACGGCGAGGTGACCACCTCGTACGACGCCAGCGCGATTACCGTCCTCGAAGGTCTGGACGCGGTCCGCAAGCGACCCGGCATGTACATCGGCTCGACCGGTGAGCGCGGTCTGCACCACCTTGTGTACGAGGTCGTCGACAACTCGGTCGACGAGGCCCTGGCCGGGCACGCGGACACGATCGACGTCACGATCCTGCCCGACGGCGGTGTCCGCGTCGTCGACAACGGCCGCGGCATCCCTGTGGGCATCGTTCCCTCCGAAGGGAAGCCGGCCGTCGAGGTCGTGCTCACCGTGCTGCACGCGGGCGGAAAGTTCGGTGGCGGCGGTTACGCCGTCTCCGGCGGTCTGCACGGCGTGGGCGTGTCCGTGGTGAACGCCCTGTCGACCCGGGTCGCCGTCGAGGTCAGGACCGACGGATACCGCTGGACGCAGGAGTACAAGCTGGGTGTCCCGACGGCGCCGCTCGCCCAGCACGAGGCGATCGAGAAGACCGGTACCTCGGTCACGTTCTGGGCCGACGGGGACATCTTCGAGACCACCGAGTACTCCTTCGAGACGCTGTCGCGGCGCTTCCAGGAGATGGCGTTCCTCAACAAGGGTCTGACGATCCGGCTGACGGACGAGCGCGAGTCGGCGCGGGCGGTCTCGGGAGCGGACTCGGCCGAGGAGGCCGAGGAGCCGTCGCCCCTGACGGTGACGTACTTCTACGAGGGCGGCATCGTCGACTTCGTGAAGTACCTCAACTCGCGCAAGGGCGAGCTGATCCACCCGACCGTGATCGACATCGAGGCCGAGGACAAGGAGCGACTCCTCTCGGCCGAGATCGCGATGCAGTGGAACTCTCAGTACAGCGAGGGCGTTTACTCCTTTGCGAACACCATCCACACGCATGAGGGGGGTACGCATGAGGAGGGATTCCGCGCCGCGCTCACGGGCCTGGTCAACCGGTACGCCCGCGACAAGAAGCTGCTGCGCGAGAAGGACGACAACCTCTCGGGCGAGGATATCCGCGAGGGTCTGACGGCGATCATCTCCGTCAAGCTGGGCGAGCCGCAGTTCGAGGGCCAGACCAAGACCAAGCTGGGCAACACCGAGGCGAAGACGTTCGTCCAGAAGGTGGTGCACGAGCACCTCACCGACTGGTTCGACCGCAACCCCGTCGAGGCCGTGGACATCATCCGCAAGTCGATCCAGGCGCAGACGGCACGCGTCGCCGCCCGCAAGGCGCGCGACCTGACGCGTCGCAAGGGGCTGCTCGAGTCGGCGTCGCTGCCCGGCAAGCTCTCGGACTGCCAGTCCAACGACCCCACCAAGTGCGAGATTTTCATCGTCGAGGGTGACTCCGCCGGCGGTTCGGCGAAGTCCGGCCGCAACCCGATGTACCAGGCGATCCTGCCCATCCGGGGCAAGATCCTGAACGTCGAGAAGGCGCGGATCGACAAGATCCTCCAGAACACCGAGGTCCAGGCGCTGATCTCGGCGTTCGGCACCGGGGTCCACGAGGACTTCGACATCGAGAAGCTCCGCTATCACAAGATCATCCTGATGGCGGACGCCGATGTCGACGGCCAGCACATCAACACCCTGCTGCTGACCTTCCTGTTCCGCTTCATGCGGCCGCTGGTCGAGGCCGGGCACGTGTACCTGTCGCGTCCCCCGCTCTACAAGATCAAGTGGGGCCGGGACGACTTCGAGTACGCGTACTCCGACCGCGAGCGCGACGCGCTGGTCGCCCTCGGCAAGCAGAACGGCAAGCGGATCCGCGAGGACTCGATCCAGCGCTTCAAGGGGCTTGGCGAGATGAACGCCGAGGAGCTGCGCGTCACCACGATGGACGTCGAGCACCGCGTGCTCGGCAAGGTCACCCTGGACGACGCGGCCCAGGCCGACGACCTGTTCTCGGTGCTGATGGGTGAGGACGTCGAGGCACGCCGTTCGTTCATCCAGCGCAACGCGCGGGACGTCCGCTTCCTCGACATCTGACTCGGCCCCGACCGAAGCCGTTTCGGCCGCGTTGGCCGGTGTGCCAGCCAAGCCGTGTGAAAGGACAATCTGACAGCGATGGCCGACGAGTCTTCCAACATCCCCCCCACACCCGACCTTCCCGAGTCCGAGATGGACCAGCGGAACGAGTCCGGCGGGCTGCGCATCGAGCCCGTCGGGCTCGAGACGGAGATGCAGCGCTCCTACCTCGACTACGCGATGTCCGTCATCGTCTCGCGTGCGCTGCCCGACGTGCGGGACGGCCTGAAGCCCGTCCACCGCCGCGTCCTGTACGCGATGTACGACGGCGGGTACCGGCCCGAGAAGGGTTTCTACAAGTGTGCCCGCGTCGTCGGTGACGTCATGGGTACGTACCACCCGCACGGCGACTCCTCGATCTACGACGCCCTGGTGCGCCTCGCCCAGCACTGGTCGATGCGCATGCCGCTGGTGGACTCCAACGGCAACTTCGGCTCCCCGGGCAACGACCCGGCCGCCGCCATGCGGTACACCGAGTGCAAGCTCATGCCGCTGGCCATGGAGATGGTCCGTGACATCGATGAGGAGACCGTCGACTTCACGGACAACTACGACGGCCGCAACCAGGAGCCGACGGTCCTGCCGGCGCGCTTCCCCAACCTCCTGGTCAACGGCTCGGCCGGCATCGCGGTGGGTATGGCCACCAACATCCCGCCGCACAACCTGCGCGAGGTCGCCGAGGGCGCCCAGTGGTACCTGGCCAACCCGGAGGCCACGCACGAGGAGCTCCTGGACGCGCTGATCGAGCGCATCAAGGGCCCCGACTTCCCGACCGGCGCGCTGGTCGTGGGCCGCAAGGGCATCGAGGAGGCGTACCGCACCGGGCGCGGCTCCATCACGATGCGCGCGGTCGTCGCGGTCGAGGAGATCCAGAACCGCCAGTGCCTGGTCGTCACGGAGCTGCCGTACCAGACCAACCCGGACAACCTCGCGCAGAAGATCGCCGACCTGGTGAAGGACGGCAAGGTCGGCGGCATCGCCGACGTCCGCGACGAGACGTCCTCGCGCACCGGCCAGCGCCTGGTGATCGTCCTGAAGCGGGACGCGGTCGCCAAGGTCGTCCTGAACAACCTGTACAAGCACACCGACCTGCAGTCCAACTTCGGCGCCAACATGCTGGCGCTGGTCGACGGCGTGCCGCGCACCCTCTCGATCGACGCGTTCATCCGCCACTGGGTGACGCACCAGATCGAGGTCATCGTCCGGCGTACGAAGTTCCGGCTGCGCAAGGCCGAGGAGCGCGCCCACATCCTGCGCGGTCTGCTCAAGGCGCTCGACGCGATCGACGAGGTCATCGCGCTGATCCGGCGCAGCGACACGGTCGACGTGGCGCGCGCGGGCCTGATGGAGCTGCTCTCCATCGACGAGATCCAGGCCAACGCCATCCTGGAGATGCAGCTGCGCCGGCTCGCGGCCCTGGAGCGCCAGAAGATCGTCGCCGAGCACGACGAGCTCCAGGCGAAGATCAACGAGTACAACGCGATCCTCGCCTCGCCCGAGAAGCAGCGCGCGATCGTCAGCGAGGAACTGGCCGCGATCGTCGACAAGTTCGGCGACGACCGGCGCTCGGCCCTGGTGCCGTTCGACGGCGACATGTCCATCGAGGATCTGATCGCCGAAGAGGACATCGTCGTCACCATCACCAACGGTGGCTACGTCAAGCGCACCAAGACCGAGGACTACCGCTCGCAGAAGCGCGGCGGCAAGGGCGTACGGGGCACCAAGCTGAAGCAGGACGACATCGTCGACCACTTCTTCGTCTCCACCACCCACCACTGGCTGCTCTTCTTCACCAACAAGGGCCGCGTCTACCGGGCCAAGGCGTACGAGCTGCCGGATGCCGGGCGCGACGCGCGCGGCCAGCACGTCGCCAACCTGCTGGCCTTCCAGCCGGACGAGAAGATCGCCCAGATCCTCGCGATCCGCGACTACGACGCGGCGCCCTATCTGATCCTGGCCACCAAGGCCGGCCTGGTGAAGAAGACATCGCTCAAGGACTACGACTCGCCCCGTTCGGGTGGTGTCATCGCCATCAATCTGCGGGAGACCGCGGACGGCGGCGACGACGAACTGATCGGTGCGGAGCTGGTCTCGGCCGAGGACGACCTGCTTCTCGTCAGCAAGAAGGCGCAGTCCATCCGTTTCACGGCGACCGACGACGCGCTGCGCCCCATGGGGCGCGCCACGTCCGGCGTCAAGGGCATGAGTTTCCGCGAGGGAGACGAACTGCTCTCGATGAATGTCGTCAGGACCGGTACGTTCGTCTTCACCGCAACCGATGGCGGGTACGCGAAGCGCACCCCCGTCGACGAGTACCGCGTCCAGGGCCGCGGCGGTCTCGGCATCAAGGCAGCCAAGATCGTGGAGGACCGGGGTTCGCTTGTCGGCGCGCTGGTGGTCGAGGAAACGGACGAAATCCTCGCCATCACTCTCGGCGGCGGTGTGATTCGTACGCGAGTCAACGAGGTCAGGGAGACGGGCCGTGACACCATGGGCGTCCAACTGATCAACCTGGGCAAGCGCGATGCCGTGGTCGGCATCGCCCGTAACGCCGAGGCGGGCAGCGAGGCCGAAGAGGTCGACGGGGCCGACGACGCCGAGGGCGCTATTGCCGAGGCTGCTGCCGAGGGCGTCCAGCCGTCGGCCGGGGAGCACGAGGAGTAAAGCGTGAGTGGAGCCACGGGCGCCGGAGCGGCCGCTTCCGGAGCGAACGGTGCCCGTGGCCCTGCCGCGGACTCCCAGGGGGTAACGGTGACGGAAACCCGCGGGGCCAAGGGCCGGGCGGAGTACGAGGGTGGCGGCGCGCTGCCCGGCGAGCGCGAGAAGACCGCGTCCGGCGGACAGCAGCCCTACCACCCGCCGCAGGCCTATCCGGCGCCGCAGCGCACCGGTGAAGGCGTGCGCCGGCCGCGCACGGGGGCCCGTACGGCGCCCCGGACGCGCAAGGCACGGCTGCGGGTGGCCAAGGCCGACCCGTGGTCGGTGATGAAGGTCAGCTTCCTGCTGTCCATCGCGCTCGGCATCTGCACGATCATTGCGGCGGCGGTGCTGTGGATGGTCATGGACGCCATGGGCGTGTTCTCGACGGTCGGCGGCACGATCAGCGAGGCCACGGGCTCGAACGAGTCCAATGGCTTCGACCTCCAGTCGTTCCTGTCGCTGCCGCGGGTGCTGCTCTTCACGTCGGTCATCGCGGTGATCGACGTGGTGCTCGCCACGGCGCTCGCGACGCTCGGCGCCTTCATCTACAACCTGTCGGCGGGCTTCGTGGGCGGCATCGAGCTCACGCTGGCCGAGGACGAGTAGCCGCAGTTCACGGCGGCACGGATACCGATTTTGGGACTGGCCGTCCCGTGCGCTAATCTTCAGAGGTCGGCGCGCGGGACATCCCGCAAGACGCGGCGGGGCTATAGCTCAGTTGGTTAGAGCGCATCCCTGATAAGGATGAGGCCACAGGTTCAAATCCTGTTAGCCCCACAGTGACGAAGGCCCCCAACCGGGAATGGTTGGGGGCCTTCGGCGTTTCCTGGGCTTCGTTCGGCATGGCTTGGCGTGGCTTGGTTCGAGGTGGCTCGGCGTGGAAATGGCTGGGTACGGCACGGCTTGGCTGGGCGTGGAATGGCTTGGCTCGGCTGGGCAGGCCTGGCCGGCTCCGGGGCTTGGCATGGGCAGGGGGGAAGGCGGCGGAGCCGACGGGCGCGGCAGCCTTAGGCGTACGTGGATGTGTGGGCGTACTTGGATGTGTGGGCGGCCGTGGACTGGGCGGCCGTGCATGGGGGCGTTATGCCGGGTCCAGACGGCCCCGGGACGCCGAAGAGCCCGGCAACTCCGAGGAGTTGCCGGGCTCGCAGCTCGGGCAGAGCGGGTGGGGTCAGGGTGAGGGGGTGTCGGCCCCGGCCGGGTCTCGGTCCGGCTCCTCGACGGCGGCCTCGCCGCCCTGTGCGGCGTCGTCCGCCGCGTCACGGACATCGCCGCGGTGGCGCGAGGAGGGCGAGGAGCCATGGGCCTCGGCCCGGATGCGCTGCTTCATGGTGGGCGGCAGCGCCGATGCGGAGGGCAGGGCCCATTGCACGGCCGGCGCAACGGAGGTGGCCGGTTCGCTGCGGTTGTACGTCACGTCGTGCTGCGGTACGGAAGTCGCGGGGGCGGTGGCGGCGGTGGCCTGGCCGGCCAGACCGAGGGAGGCGAGAAGCGCGACCAGCGCGCTGATGAGTGCCGTCCACCAGGTCGTGAGCTTGCTGGTTGCCATGACGTCCTCGCTTCTTCCGTGTGCAGACACTGCTGTTGGGTTGCCCGAATTGCGTTGTATCCGATGATGTGCGGGGGTGGCCGACGAAGCGGGGAGCGACGCACCGTATCGACGGATCTTCCGATGAACTACACACGGATGGAGCATCACCGATTGGTATCGATCGGTGTGTATAGTCGGGCGGCAGAGGTCCCTTACGTCAAGGAAAGACGAGGTCGCGCGGTGAAGAAGCTTCTCCTGGTCGCACTGGCCGCCATCGGCGGGCTCCTCGTGTACCGCCAGATCCAGGCGGATCGCGCCGAGCAGGATCTGTGGACGGAGGCGACCGACTCCGTGCCCGCAGGTTCGGGTGTGTGAGACCGAAAGACCCGGTTGCGAAGCCCCGGCCACTGAGGTGGCCGGGGCTTCGTGCCGTCCCGGGGCAGGCCCCGGGCACCGGCGAGTTCACGTGAGCGAAGAGTTGACTTGCGAGGGCAAAGGTGGGGCGGGGCGACGTGAGGATGCGGCACAGCAGGTCCCGGGCGGCAGCACACAGAGGCGTTGAGCATCAAGGCGTTGAGCATCGAGGTGTCGCGCATCGAGGTGTCGAGCGCAGAGGCGTCGAGCGCAGAGGCGTTGAGCATCGAGGCGTTGAGTATGGAGCGCCCCTCCGCGCGCGCCGGGTGAAAGCGGTGGCGGCCCTGGTCGGTGCGCTCTGTGTGCTTGTGGCGGTGCCGGCGTCCGTGGACGCGGCGGGGGCGACGTCCTCGTATCGCTTTCCCGAGGGCGTGCAGGATGTGGCGGGCGGCGGGCAGGACACCGACGCTCCGGTCCTGAAAGCCGACACCGCCTACAGGTCGGTCATCAAGCCCGGGAGCAAGCTCTATTTCCGGCTGATTCTCGACGGGAAGAAGGACGCCTACGCCTCGGCCGTCGCCCTGCCGGGACCCGTGGGCGCCAAGCTCGCCTACGGCGACTCGCTCCGGGTGTCGATCCAGAACGCCGACGGCGAGACCTGCGACGCCCAGCGCCGTTCGATCGGCTCGGCGCAGTACCCCCACCCCTTCGCCGCCTACGCCTACCGGGCCGTGCGTAAAAGCCTGTCGACGTGTCAGGAGCCCGGCTCCTACTCCATGGTGGTCGAGCGGGAGAGCGACCCCGGCTCCACGACGGCCGCCTGGGGCCTGGACCTGCGCTACTCGACCGAGCCCACCCGCGAGGGCGCGGAGCCGGGCACGGCCCCCTCCGGCTGGCCCTCCGCGTCGCCGACGCCACCGGCCGGCACCCCGCGCCCGGTTCACGGCGGCACCGGTTTCCACGACGCGGCCGAACTCTCCGACGGCCAGTGGAAGGACGCCGTAAGGCCGGGCGAGACCCTCTTCTTCCAGGTGCCGCTCGACTGGGGCAGGCAGCTCTTCGTCAGCGGAGCGCTGGACGGCATCACCACCGCGAAAACGGGCTACGTCGGCACGGCGCTCTCCCTCCAGCTCTACAACCCCGAGCGCGGTCCGGTCTCCGGGGCGTCGGCGCCGTACGACGGCCGGCGCAAGGTGGCCTCGCTCGACCCTCTGGCCCCGGTCGCGTACGAGAACCGGTACTCACCCTCGGACCAGACCTCGGCGATGCGAATCGGCGGCCCCTATTACCTGGCTGTTTCCCTCAGCCCCGAGGTCGGGCAGACCTTCGGGAACACGCCGTACGCCGTGACGCTGCAGCTGACCGTACGGGGGCCGAAAGAACCCACTCCGGCGTACGCGGGCCCCGGGCCCGACTTCGGCGGGGCCGGCTCCTCTTCCGGCTCCTCCGCCGGCGCCGCCTCGATGAAGCTACTCGCGGCGCTGGGGATCGGCTCGGGCACGGTGCTCGTGGCCGGGCTCGGAGTGTGGACCGTGGTGGCCCGTCGGCGCGCGGCGGCGGCCGTCCCCGCGTCGGGTGCGCAGGAATTCGGACCGCCCGGCGCCTGGTAGCCGGCCGCCGGCCGCCGCTGGGCTCCGCCCCCCTCAGATCCGCGTCAACGCCCAGAAGCCGACCGCGAAACACACCAGCGCCACCAGGAGCACGGGCACCACGACCTTGGGGGGCGGCCCCGGGCGGCCCCGCCGCGAAGTGGACCCCAAAGAGGCGTTCTGGAGGGGAACTTGGGGCGCGGTGACAGCATTGGGGTACGAGACCGGAGGCGGCCCCAGGATCGGCCCCGGGGTCGGCCCCAGGTTATGACCCGAGCCTGCGCCCGTACCTGAGCCCGTACCCATGCCCGTACCTGAGCCCGTACCCATGCCCGAGCCCGAGCCCGAGCCCGTGCCCGCGTGTGAGTCCGGGCCCAGCCCCGGCCCCGGGGCCGGCCCGCCGTACGAGGCTGGATAGGGCGTCGTATACGGCGTGGTCGCGGGTGTGGGCGGCTGGGAGGGGGCCGGAGGGTACGCGGACGCCGCGCCGAAGCCCTCCCGCGGCGCGGGCGATGGATTTGCGGTTGCCGTCGGAGTCCACAACTGGTCGCCTGAGAAGGGCGGTTGGTGAGCGGCCTCCCTCCGTAAGGAGGACGACGCTTCGTACGGGGCCGCGAACGGCTGCTCGGGTCCCCGTTCGGCGAAGCCCGGCGGCAGCGGGCCGATCTGGTCGAAGACTTCGACGGGTTCGTCGTCCGGGTCCTGCTCGGGCAGCAGCTCCACCGCCGACGCCAGCGCCTTGCGCGCCCCCGTGGCCGTACGGAACCGGTTCTGCGGATTCGGTTGAAGCAGCCCCGCGAGGACTTGCCACAGAGGCTCGGGCACGCCCTGGGGGGCGCCCGGAGTGCCGTGCGCGGCGAAGTACTCCACCAGGGCCCGTGCGTCCGGCTTGCTGCCCTCCAGGAGGTAGAGGGCGACCAGGCCGACCGCGAACAGATCGGCCGGGAAATCGGGTTCGGCGCCCATCATCTGCTCGGGCGCGAAGTAACCCGGCGTCCCCACCACGTAGTTGGTCTCGGTGAGGCGGGGCTCGTCCTTGCGCAGGGAAATGCCGAAGTCGGAGAGGCGAAGATGGGGGCGGCCGCTGCCGGTGGCCTCCATCAGGATGTTGGCCGGCTTGATGTCGCGGTGTACGACGCCCTCCGCGTGGACCGCGGCGAGTCCGGCCAGGAGTTGGTCGAGCAGGACACACACGAAGCGGGGCGGCAGGGGGCCGTAGTCGCCGATGAGATGGGCCAGCGAGCCGCCGCTCACCAGGTCCATGGTGAACAGGACCTTGTCGTCGTCGGCGGCCCAGCTGGCCGGTGCGAGCACATGCGGATGATCGATCCTGAGTGCCTGCTCGCGGACGAACCGCAGCAGGGTGTGGGCGTCGCTCTGCTGGAGCACCTTCGCCGCCACATAGCGGCGCCGGCGCCGGTCCCAGGCGCGCCAGACGGCTCCGGCCCCGCCCCGTCCGACCGGGTCGATCAGCTCGTACCGACCGGCGAAGACCTCACCCACCCGGCGCCCCCCCAGGATCGATCGGACCGTTGTCAGCTCTGGTGCGCCTCGTAGTGCGCGACGGCCTCGGAGGTGCGCCCCGCGCCGTACACCCGGAGGAACTCTGCCAGCTCGGGGTGGGCGGGGGCGAGGGTCTCGGCGGCGTCGATGATGTCTCCGGCGGCCGCCACCGAGCGCAGCAGCGACTGGATCTCTCGTACCACGCGCCGTACCGTCGGGGCACCCGAACTGGACGTGGTCTGGCCGGTGTTGGTCAGCACCGAGCCTCCCTGCGACTTCTTGATCTCTTCCATGCGGTCGGTGGCCTCCACGGCGCTCACACTGCCGTCGGCGACCTGCCCCGCCAGGTCCTGGAGCGACTGGACGCGTTGCACGACGGCGGGATTGCCGATCTTGGCGCGCTGCCCGCTCATCAACTGCGACAGCATGGGCGCCGAAAGCCCGAGAACGGCGGCGAGCCGGGCCTGGTTGAGCCCGAGGTCGTCTATCAGCCGTCGGAAGAGCGCGCCCAGCGGTTCTCCGTACCAGCTCCGCTGAAGCTCCCTCGCTCTGGCGGTCGCTTCCTGCTGTGCTGTGTCCATTGCGCGTCTCCCCATCGCTTCCCCATTGAGGCCGCTTCACGGGTGCGAACCTCGACGAGCATCTTACGGAGAGTGGTCGTTCACCGGGAGTCCCAATCCTTTTGCGAGAACCCCGGTGGGACCCGGTACTCTGGTGCGTACCACCTCACCCGGGGCCTTAGCTCAGTTGGTAGAGCGCTGCCTTTGCAAGGCAGATGTCAGGAGTTCGAATCTCCTAGGCTCCACGTCGATAGACCCCCCTGACCTGCATGAATGCAGAAAGGGGGGTCTTTTTTCTTCCGTTTTCCTGTGCTGACACGTCAGTACGTCCGCGCTGACGTTGACGTTGGCCGGCTGCTGCCCAGGCGTGGCCGGGCATCTCGCATCCGGACCTTCATGCTCGGCGGCGGCAGCGATGCGCTCACGCTGCCCGGCGGGCCGCAGTCGCGGGTCGGGGGGATCCTCCGTGCGGCCGTGCTCACCGGGGTGGGCCGAACCATGTCCGCAGGAGATCGGTGAGGGCGCCGTCCGCGGAGGTCCAGGCGATGTAGCCGTCCGGGCGCACGAGCAGCGCGTCCCGTGCGAGGGGCCGGTCCTCGTGGACGCGGACCAGCCGCACCACATGGGCCCAGCCCCGCGCCACCGACGCGTGGTCCCGGCCGGCGTCGGCGTGGTGCAGCAGGAGCGGGCGGCCCGCCTGGAGCAGGTCGATGACGTCCTCGGCGCCGCGGTCCGTCTTGAACTGCCGCTGGGACAGGAACGTGCCGGTCCGCTCGCACGTGCTGGGCCGGCCCGCGGAGCAGACCGTTTCCTGGGCGCTGACACCGGCGCCGAGCAACGCCCTGACGTCGGCGAGGGGCAGGAGGCGCGCGAACAGATCGCGCAGCGGGTCGAGTTCGGGAGCGGGGCGCATCAGCGCCAGCTGCGCGCGGGTGCTGTCCACCACCTGGTCGACGACGAGGCGGCGTTCGGTGTCGTAGGTGTCGAGAAGCGCGTCGCCCGCGCCCGTCCGCACGGCGGACGCGAGTTTCCAGGCCAGGTTGAATCCGTCACCGATCCCGGTGCTCAGACCCTGGCCGCCGATCGGGAAGTGGATGTGGGCGGCGTCCCCGGCGAGGAAGACGCGGCCGCGGCGGAAGTCGCACGCGACACGGATGAAGTCGCTGAACCTGCTCAGGAACGGGGCCTCGGTCAGGGGCACGTCACGCCCCAGGATGTACGAGAGCTCCGTACGCAGCTCGTCGAGGGTGGGCGGGGTGCGCCGGTCCGTGGGGGCGTCGAAGTTCAGTGTGCGGATCACCCCCGTTCCGTCCGACGCGGTCCGCGACGCCACCCAGCCGCGGGAGGTCCGCTGCCAGCCCTGCGGCGCGGTGGCCGGATCGGCGAACCGGACCTGGCCCATCAGCGCGGAGACCGTGGCCGCCCGGGTTTCGGCGGCGAAGCCTGTCTGCTCGCGGACGACACCGGCCGCTCCGTCCGCACCCACCAGATACAGGGCTTCGAAGGACGTGGCACCGCCCGGTGTCCGGACGGATGGGACGGACTCGGCGGACTGTGCGGACCGGGCGGACTGTGCGGACCGGGTGGTCTGGGCGGATCGGCTGGTCTGGGCGGATCGGCTGGTCTGGGCGGATCGGCTGGTCCGGGCGGGTCGGGTGGTCCGGGCCAGGACGCGCACCCGGTCCGCATCCTGGGACACGTGTATCACCTCATGTGAGCGCAGCACGGTCACCCCCTGCGCCGTGGCCCGTCGTTCGAGCGCCCGCTCCAGGTCGGCCTGTGCGAGCTTGAGGATCGGGGTCGGCTCGTCGTCGGGCGCGGTCAGCTGGAGCCCCGGTATGCCGGCGAAGTGGAACGGTTGCGGCGCCGTGCCCGCCACGTCGGCCACCCCGTTCAGATAGCCGCGCCTGGCCAGGCTCTGCACCGCCCGGGCGTGCAGGGTGTTGGCCTTCGGGCGTTCCGAGACGGCGGCCCGCGCCTCCAGAACGACCGTCCGCACGCCGAGCAGACCGAGTTCGGCCGCGATGAGCATCCCGACGGGACCGCCTCCCGCCACGATCACCTCGGTGTCCACAACCTCTGTCATGCCAGCCTCCCTCGCCGTGCCGCCGTGCCGCCGTGCCGCCGTGCCGCCGTGCCGCCGTGCCGCCGCCCTCCCGTGCCGCCGTGTCGCTGTTGTCCGGACCCGGACCCGGACCCGGTCCCGGTGACCGTTTCCGATCTGGCCGCCGCCCGGTCGCCCGGGTGCGCCCACACGTACCCGAACCCGCGCCCCCCGATGCGGCTTTCCTCGGCACCCCGCCGCCGGAACCGGGACCGCCGCCGAGACCGGAACCGGGATCGCCGGAACCGGAACCTCCGCCGGGACCGCCGTCAGGACCCCCGCCGAGACCCGCCGTCAGGACCGCCGCCGCGAGTCCTGCGGTACGGACATCGCGTCGAAATGCCCGTCCGCCAGGCGGCGGTGTTCCGCCGCCGCCACGTAGTCTCCCAGCGCGTGCGAGGGCTGGGCCATTGCCGTCGAGCGCGCGGGCGATCTCGATGCGGAACTCGATGCCCGAGGCGTGGCGGAAGGCGCTCCGGTGCAGATCGAGGGCGCGCACGTGCTCTTCGCGCCGCCGGTGGACGAGCCCGGCGATGTTCTCGATCTGGCACTGCCAGGCCCGTGCGCCCAACGGCGCCACCAGTTCCAGGGCGCGCGCCACCAGCGCCGGAGCCTGTTCGCCGCGGCCCTCACGCCGGCCGAGATCGGCCATGAGGGCGTGGGTGAGGGCGAGATTGCGGGGCCCGTGGGCAGGTTGATCAGATTCAGCCGCAGGGTGTGCGGGTCCCGCGCCTCGCGGGCCGCGGCCACGCTGAGCTCCCCGGTCTCCCGCAGCCTCTTCACATCGCCCCGCTGGTGCAACTGGAACATGGTGTTGCGGGCGAGGTACGCGGACTGGCGGTGATGGCCCCGCTCGTGGCCGAGGGCGACGGCAGCCCGCAAGGCCGGCAGTTCCTCGTCGAACCAGCGGGACGCCGCCAACTCGCTTTCCATCGGCGGTAGTTCGGCCGGTGGGGCGGTCGGCGGGACCGCGTAGCCGACCCAGCCGGGGAACAGGACGCCGCAGGCGGCGGTGTTCGTCGAGGGCGGCGGACGCGGCGGCGACGACCGGGCCGCCCGCTCCCGACAGGAGGCTGCCGCGCCACAGGGACAGCGCCGTGCGCAGCCCGGTCACGGCCGCGGGCAGGCGTCCTTCGGCCGCCGCGTCCGCGGCCTGCTTGATCTCGCGCTGGAAGACCTGGAGGTCGAGTTGCCCGTCCGCGACGACCGCGAGATAGCCGGAGATCTGCCGCACGCGCCTGGCGCGGCGCGCCTGCCTTTCCGCGCGTACGCCCTTGCCCGCCCTCGTCGAAGAAGTCCGCGTCTCTTGAGAGGGAGCACGGCCCCACACTTCCCCGGCGCCCACGTCCCCCGGCCCCGACCGCCCGGCGGTGGCACGCGCGCCGCGGAAGGCGGTCCGGGCCAACGGAGGGCGCCCGGCGGCCTGGTGAGGCCTCCGGGCGCCCGGTCGTCCGTACCGCAGCGGGGCTATGGCAGGGCTATGGCAGTGCGCTTCCGCGCTCCGTCAGTGCTTCTCGCCGCGGTCCTTGGCGTCTGCCGCCGCCTTGGCGTCCGCCTCCGCCTCCGCCTCGGCCTGCTTCGCCTGGACCTCGGGGTCGAGGGCGTCGGCGCTGCCGTCCACGGAGCTGAGCGGCGTACGGTCGGGGACCTCGGTCGGCTCCGGGGGCTCGACCAGCCAGTCCGGGTTGGCCTGCTTGTCCCACCACCGCCACGCGGCGAACGCGCCCCCCGCCACGACACCGAGGACCAGGACACCCTTGGCGAAGCGGGCGTTCCTGGCGCGACGCCGGTGCTTGCGCGTCAGCTTCTCGATCTCCCGCGGCGTCACCTGACCGCGCAGCGCGGCCAGCGCGGCCGTGGAGCGAGCCATGGCCTCCTCGCGCAGGGGCTGGGCGGCCGCCACCGCCTGCTCCACGCGGGGCGCGGCGTAGTCGGCGGCCTGCCGTGCCGCCTTGCGCGAGCGCTCGGCCGCCTGATGGGCGACTTCGTCCATACGTGACGGGACATGCGGTGCGACACGGGCGTCGTACTGATGCCGGGCCTGGCTGCGCGCCTGGGCCGCGGCCTTCGACACCTTCGGCGCGACGCGTACGCGCGCCTCCTGGGCGTAATGCTGGGCATACTGCGCGGCCTGCTGCCTGGCCGAGTCGGCGTAGGGCGCCACCACTTCCGCGGCGTGCAGCACGCTCTCCTTCGCCGTTCCGGTTGCGGCGCGCACGCTCTCCATGCGGGTCACGTGATCCTCCTCCTTGGTGGCGGTTCGGTATGTCGCCTTTCCAACCATCTCGAAATCATGCCTGTCCTGCGGGTACCCGGCATGTGCTCCCAGGCATCCGGGTGGGGGGCATGTCTTTCGAGCAATTACGGGACGCGGTACTGAGACGCGGTACTGAGGGGGGAGCTTTGGGGAGTTCATCGAGGACAATGCCACGGTTGGGGGCGATACGGCACCGTTTGGCGGGTATCTGTCGGTAACCAGGCGGTTTTCCACCCGTCGGCCCGGTCCGTGCGAGGATCGTGCAACGTCAGTGCAGACCTGTGCAGCGCTTCAAAGGAAGGCAGATCGTGGCCGAGCAGCTTTACGCCACCCTGAAGACCAACCAGGGCGACATCGAGATTCGGCTTCTGCCGAACCACGCACCCAAGACGGTCAAGAACTTCGTGGAACTCGCCAAGGGCGAGCGCGAATGGACCGACCCGGCGACCGGCCAGAAGACCAGCGCCCCGCTGTACGACGGCACCGTCTTTCACCGCGTCATCGAGGGCTTCATGATCCAGGGCGGAGACCCCCTGGGCAACGGCACCGGCGGCCCGGGCTACGAGTTCGCCGACGAGTTCCACCCCGACCTCGCCTTCAACAAGCCGTACCTGCTGGCCATGGCCAACGCCGGCCCGGCCACCAACGGCTCGCAGTTCTTCATCACCGTGTCGCCCACCGCGTGGCTGACCGGCAAGCACACCATCTTCGGTGAGGTCTCGACCGACGCCGGCAAGAAGGTCGTGGACGCCATCATCGCCACCGACACCAACCCGCGTACCGACCGCCCGGTCAACGACGTGGTCATCGAGTCGGTCGTCGTGGAGACCCGCGAAGGCTGATCTTCGGCTCCGCAGGGAACCTTTCCGCCCCGCTCGTCCGTATGACGAGCGGGGCGGAGCTGCTGCACGAGGACGAGGGAGCCCGATGAACCAGGACCAGGACGAGGCGCGGCAGTCGAGCCTGCCCGGCTGCTACCGCCATCCCGAGGTGCACACCGGCATCAGATGCGTGCGCTGCGACCGGCCGATCTGCCCGGAGTGCATGGTCAGCGCGTCCGTCGGCTTCCAGTGCCCCGAATGCGTCCGTTCCGGCTCGGGCACCGGCCACACGCCGACCGCGAACCGGCCGCGGACCGTGGCGGGCGGGGTCCTGGCCTCCGGCGACCGTCAGCTGGTGACGAAGATCCTCATCGGGATCAACCTGGCCGTGTTCCTGGTGCAGCAGGTGCTGGGCACGCGGGTCATCGACGAGTTCGCCCTGTTGGGGCACGCGGGTGTCCCTGGGCTCGACGGCGCGCAAGGTGTCGCCGACGGCCAGTGGTACCGCCTGGTGACCTCGATGTTCCTGCACCAGGGCTACCTGCACGTCGGCTTCAACATGCTCAGCCTGTGGTGGGTCGGCGGGCCTCTGGAGCCGGCACTCGGCCGGGCCCGCTATCTCGCGCTGTACTTCGTGTCGGGGCTGGCCGGCGGCGCGCTGACCTACCTCCTGGCCGCGCAGAACCAGTTCTCGCTGGGTGCCTCCGGCGCGATCTTCGGCCTGTTCGGCGCCATGGCGGTGCTGATGCGGCGGATGAAGTACGACATGCGCCCGGTGATCGGGCTGCTCGTGGTCAACCTGATCTTCACGTTCTCGTGGTCCGGCATCGCCTGGCAGGCGCACGTGGGCGGTCTCGTCGCGGGCGTCGTCGTCGGCATCGGCATGGTGCACGCCCCGGCCGAGCGGCGCGCCCTGGCGCAGTGGGGCAGCTGCGCCGCGGTGTTCGCGCTCTCGCTCGCGCTGGTCCTGATCCGTACCGCACAACTGACCTGAATCCGCACCGCACTGTCGATCCGATCCGTACCAGGACCGCCGATCTGATCCGTACCGCACAGCCGACCTGATCCGGCCTGCGGATACGCACCAGATCGGGCGGGCGGGAGCCCGTCCAAGCACAGCGGGTACGAGCTTTCCCCAGAGTTGTCCACAGAGGGTGCCCGAACTTGTGCACTGGGTGGGGAACGCCCGTGCCCCTCGCTCCTGACCTGGGAGTTCCAGGTGGGGCAAGGGGCGCAAGGGGTGTGGCGGGCAGCGGAGCCGGTCATACCGGCGTCAACATCCCGGAAGTTATCCACAGATCGTCTGAGTTATCCACTCCCCGTGGATAGCGTTGTGGATAACTAGGGGCAGAGCTTGCTTTCGCCGGGACTTTCCCCTGCGGAAGCGCTCCTCACGCCGCTACTTCCACTGCGTGGAGACGCCGAAGCCGCCCGCGATGAAGCCGAAACCGACCACGATGTTCCAGTTGCCGAGCGCCTTGAGCGGCAGATCGCCCTCGGTCACATAGAAGAGGACGATCCAGGCAAGACCGATGAGGAAGAACGCCAGCATCACCGGGGCGACCCAGCCGCGATTGCCCAGCTTTATGGCGGTCGCCTGCTTCGGGGGCGGCGGCGTGAAATCGGCCTTCTTGCGGATACGTGACTTCGGCACGAGGAACTCTCCTGTCGATGCGCTGCGTGACCGCGCAGGGAACTGTGGCGGCGCCGGGGGACGGGGCTGCGGGGGAAGCCTCCCCCAAGCGTCCGTTAGCGTAGTGCTTCCGTGGCGCCGAAGGAGATAAGGGTACGTTGAGCAATTCTGCCGACTCCCCCGACGGGGTCCCCGAGCAGCCCCGGCGGCGCCTGCGCGGCCGGCCGGTACGGCTGCTCTCCGCCGCCGTGTTCGCGCTCGCCGGCCTCATCTTCGTCACCAGCTTCAACACGGCCAAGGGCACCAACATCCGTACCGACGCCTCGCTCCTGAAACTGTCGGACCTGATCAAACAACGCGACCACAAGAACAAGGAACTCGGCGACACCACCGCCGCGCTCCGCGGCGACGTGGACGCGCTCGCCCAGCGCGACGACGGCTCCACCAAGGCCGAGGACCAGCTCCTCAACGGCCTCAAGGACGCCTCCGGCACCGCGCCCGTCTCGGGCAAGGCGCTCACCGTCACACTCAACGACGCTCCTCCCAACGCCACCGCGGCCCCCGGCTACCCCGCCCCGCAGGCCAACGACCTCGTCATCCACCAGCAGGACCTCCAGGCCGTGGTCAACGCCCTGTGGAAGGGCGGCGCCCAGGGAATCCAGGTCATGGACCAGCGTCTGATCGGCACCAGCGCGGTCCGCTGCGTCGGCAACACCCTGATCCTCCAGGGCCGCGTCTACTCGCCCCCGTACAAGATCACCGCGGTGGGCGACACCGGGAAGCTGCGCGCCTCCCTCAACGCCTCGCCGGCGATCCAGAACTACCTGCTGTACGTGAAGGCGTACGGACTGGGCTGGAAAGTCGACGAGTACAAGGCGATGACTCTCGCCGCCTACTCGGGCACAGTGGATCTCCACTACGCGAAACCGGTGCAGTAGCGGCGCGGAAGGGGACACCGCCGATGTCCGTGCGGATCGTCGTCAGAACCTTCAGCGAACTGTGCATCACCGCCGGCACCGTCATCGTGCTCTTCGTCGTCTACCTCTTGTACTGGACCGGCGTGCAGGCCGACAGCGCCGCGAGCGACCAGATATCCGGCCTCCAGCAGCAGTGGGCCCAGAGCCCCGCACCCCGCCCGGCCGCGCCTCGCCAGACCCCCGCGGCGGCCGACCCCCCGCCCGCCCCCGCCGCGTACACCGAAGGCCGCTCCTTCGCCGTCATGTACATCCCCCGACTCGGTGAAAACTGGCACAAGCCGGTCCTCGAAGGCACCGCGGTGAAGGACCTCCAAAAAGGCCTCGGCCACTACGCGAACACCGCCGCACTCGGTCAGCAGGGCAACTTCTCGGTCGCCGGCCACCGCCGCACCTATGGCGACCCGTTCAAGGACTTCCCCGAACTGCGGCCGGGCGACGCGGTCGTCCTGCGCGACGACACCACCTGGTACACCTACCGCGTCGACAACAAGCCCTACCGGACCGTGCCCAGCGACGTCGGCGTCATCGACGCCGTCCCCGCCAAGTCGCCCTTCCGCTCGCCCGGCCGCTATCTGACCCTCACCACCTGTGACCCGGAGTGGGGCAGCAGCCACCGTCTGATCGTCTGGGGACACCTCGACGCCACGCAGCCCGTGACCCGGGGCAGGCCCCCCGCTTTGGACGCCTCTTTGGACGGCTGACCCCACTCCACAGCCTCGGCGCTTACTCTGGTCCCCGTAACGATCGTCGGAAGGGACAGCGGGGACGGCATGTACGGCTGGATCTGGCGGCATCTGCCGGGCAACGCGTGGCTGCGGGCGCTCATCTCGCTCGCGATGGTGCTGATCGTCGTCTACGTGCTCTTCCAGTACGTCTTCCCGTGGGCGGAGCCTCTGCTCCCGTTCAATGACGTGACGGTGGACCAGGGGATGGGGACGGCAGTCCGGTGAGCGCACGCATTCTCGTAGTCGACAACTACGACAGCTTCGTCTTCAACCTGGTCCAGTACCTGTACCAGCTCGGTGCCGAGTGCGAGGTCGTCCGCAACGACGAGGTCTCGCTCAGCCACGCCCAGGACAACTTCGACGGCGTCCTGCTCTCTCCCGGCCCCGGCGCTCCCGAACAGGCCGGCGTCTGCGTCTCCATGGTGCGCCACTGCGCGCAGACCGGTGTCCCCGTCTTCGGCGTCTGTCTCGGCATGCAGTCGATGATGGTCGCGTACGGCGGTGTCGTGGGCCGCGCCCCCGAGCTCCTGCACGGCAAGACCTCGCCGGTGCTGCATCAGGGCGCAGGTGTCTTCGCGGGCCTGCCGTCCCCGTTCACGGCGACCCGCTACCACTCGCTGGCCGCCGAACCGGGCACGCTGCCGGGCGAGTTGGAGGTCACCGCCCGCACCGAGGACGGCATCATCATGGGGCTTCGCCACCGTGAACTGCCCGTCGAGGGCGTGCAGTTCCACCCCGAGTCGGTGCTGACCGAACACGGCCACCGGATGCTCGCCAACTGGCTGGTGCGATGCGGGGACGCGGGGGCCGTCGGGCGCTCGGCGGGGCTCGCGCCGGTGGTGGGCAAGGCCGCGGCGTGACTTCGGTGCGCCCGGAGCACGAGTACGACCCGCTGACGGACCCCCTGCCCCCCGCGGCGGGGTCACCGTGGTTCCGTACCGACAACCCGGCGCCCGGCGCTTCAGCCCCCGTACAGGAGCCCGTATACGGGCCCGGACCCGTCTCCCCGGCAGGACCGGCCTCCGGCCCCGCCGTCTTTGGACCGACAGCCCGTTCCGAGCCGACAGCCGTTCCCGAACCCACGGTTGCCTTCGAGTCGATAGCCGACTTCCAGCCGACAGCCGGTTACGAGCCGACAGCCGGCTATGAGCCGATAGCCGACTACAGGGCGACGGCCCGCTATGAGCCGGCGGCAGGCTACGAGTCGCAGGACGCGGCCGGGTACGGGGCCGTACCGCCCGACGCGTCGGTGCCGCCCGGCACGTCGATGCCGCCGGCCACGGCGGTTGCGCCCGCGACCGGTGGGCGGGCCGAGCGGCGCAGGGCTGCCAAGGGCAAGGGGCGCGCCGCCCCGGCGCCGGTCTCCTCGGCCGCCGCAGCCCCCGCCACCGCGCAGGACGGGCGGCGGCTCACCCGCGCCGAGGCGCGCCGGGCGGCCAAGGCGCGCAAGGACAGCCCGGCGGTGATCGCCAGCCGGATCGCCGGCGAAGCGTTCATCACGCTGGGCGTGGTGATGCTCCTGTTCGTGACGTACCAGCTGTGGTGGACCAACGTCCGCGCCCACCAGGAGGCGGGCAGCGCCGCCAAGAAGATCGCCCAGGACTGGGCGGACGGGCGCAAGCCCGACACGTTCGCGCCGGGCCAGGGCTTCGCCATCATGCACATCCCCAAGCTGGACATCGTCGCTCCGATCGCGCAGGGCACCAGCAAGGCGAAGGTCCTCGACAAGGGCATGATCGGCCACTACGACGAGGCCGGCCTCAAGACCGCCATGCCATCGGACAAGACCGGCAACTTCGCGGTCGCCGCCCACCGCAACACCCACGGCGAGCCCTTCCGGTACATCAACCGGCTGAAGGCGGGCGACAAGGTCATCGTCGAGACGCAGGACGCGTACTACACGTACGAGATCACCAGCGAACTCCCGCAGACCCCGCCGTCGAACGTCTCGGTGCTCAAACCGATCCCCGTCGGCTCGGGATTCACCAAGCCCGGCCGCTATCTGACGCTGACGACCTGCACGCCGGAATTCACGAGTACCTACCGGCTGATCGTGTGGGGCAAGATGGTCGACGACCGGCCGCGCAGCAAGGGCAAGCCCGACGCGCTCGTGGGATGACCGAACGGACAGCAGGGGCGGGTGCGGTGGCTACGGGAACCGACCACGAGGAGCGGACCGGCACCCCCGGGCCGGCGCCGGCCCGGCGCGCACGGGGAACCGTCGCCGCGGTCATCAGCGTCCTGGGTGAACTCCTCATCACCGCCGGCCTGGTGCTCGGCCTGTTCGTCGTCTACTCGCTGTGGTGGACCAACGTCGTGGCCGACCGCGAGGCGTCCGCGCAGGGCGACAGCGTGCGCCGTGACTGGGCGGCCTCCTCGGGACCAGGAGCGCTCGACACCAAGGGCGGCATCGGCTTCCTGCACGTCCCGGCGATGAAGAACGGCGAGGTACTCGTCAAGAAGGGCACCGACACCGACGTCCTGAACGGCGGCGTGGCCGGCTACTACACGGACCCCGTCAAGGCGACGCTCCCCGGCACGGCCACGAGCGGCAACTTCACGCTCGCCGCCCACCGGGACGGCCACGGAGCCAAGTTCCACAACATCGACAAGCTGAAGACCGGTGACCCGGTCGTCTTCGAGACCAAGGACACCTGGTACGTCTACAAGGTGTTCGCCGAGCTGACCGAGACCTCGAAGTACAACGTCGACGTCCTGCAGCCCGTGCCG
This sequence comes from Streptomyces sp. NPDC048361, assembly GCF_040651795.1. NCBI lineage: Bacteria > Bacillati > Actinomycetota > Actinomycetes > Kitasatosporales > Streptomycetaceae > Streptomyces > Streptomyces sp. NPDC048361. The sequence goes on along the minus strand of NZ_JBEZKW010000003.1, from coordinate 14,506 downwards.
AAGGGTGCCGGCGTCAAGAAGCCCGGCCAGTACGTCACGCTGACGACCTGCACCCCGGTCTACACCTCGAAGTACCGCTACATCGTGTGGGGCGAGCTGGTCCGCGCCGAGAAGGTCGACGCCAAGCGGACCCCGCCCGCCGAACTGCGTTAACGGCAGGACGCGCACCAACGCGACGGCGCCTGCGATGTATTGCTGTTGCCACCGTCCTCAACTGCCCATCATGGATTCCACCGCAGGACGACACGGTGGGGTGGCACATGGACGGTTCGGACAGGCGCGCGGACCTGCGCTGGGTGACGGCGGTGCGGGCCCTCGACAGTCTCCATCGCACCACCGCGTGGCTGCGCTGCGGGAGCATCGCCGTGCTGTGGGCCTCCCTCGTCTGGACGCCGGCGTCCGCGCGCCCGCACAGCGCGCTGGCCCTGCTGCTCGTCACCGCCGGAGCCTCCCTGTCCCTCCTGCACGCCTATCCGGAGGCCAGAGCCCGCCTGGAGGACGCCGGCGAACGGGTGCCCGGCGTCTACCGGCTCTTCGATCACCTCGACGGCACCCGGGGCCGCGCCACCTTCAACCTGCCGGGTCTCGCTGAGGGCTTCGGCATGGCGGTCATGGGGCTCGCCCTCGTCGGCCCGTACGGTCCGGACGGCCCCGGCGTCCCGGTGACCACCGTCCAGCTGTGCGCCGTCATGGTCTTCGTGACCCTCGTCTTCGTCAACATCGTGTGCGACGCGGGCTATTACGCGCCGTCCCACCACGTGAAACTGGGCGCCGACCGCAGCAAGGGCGCCGCCGACAAGTTCCTCGTACTGCTGCGGCGCCTGATCCCCGTCGGCGCCCTGCTGATCGCCGGGAGCCTGTTCATTCCGGACTGGACGGCCTCGCTGACCGCCGTGCCCCGTGCCGCACGGGTGTGCGCGGTACTCGGCGTGGGCGCGGTCGCTGTCGTGTGGTGGTCCTTCGACCGGGTCCTCGACGCCGCGGTCACCACCGCGGTCGACATCGAGCGCGGGGTGCGCGATGCGGCCTGCCGGGACCTGCACAGTATGTCCAAGACGGCCGTGTCGATGGCGGTCGAGGCCGAACGCAGTGACCACTACGAACGCGCCGAGGTACGCGGCCTGCTGCGCGAGGCGCTCGTACGGATCGAGGAGATGCGCCTCGACTGGCTCGATCCGGGGCGCGGGCCCGGCGGCACCGTGGGGACGCTGTGGGAGGCGGTGCTCTGCGTGCTGCCGCACAAACTGCGCGAGCGCTGCGCACTGGACCCGGCGAGCGCCCCGGTCGTGCTGCCCTCCACCGACTACCAGCTCGCCCGCCGTGTCCTGTCCGACCTGGTGGCCAACGCCGTTCAGGCGGGCGCCCTGAAGGTGGTCGTGAGCGTGCGCCTCGCCGACGCCCACGACCCGCGGGGCGGGCGCGTGGTGCGGATCCGGGTCACCGTGGCCGACGATGGGCCGGGGATGCGCCCGGACGCACCGGGGCAGCACAGCAGTCTCGTCGTCCTGAAACGGGATCTGGACCGCTATCAGGGGTCCGTGGAGTTCGCGGCACGCGCGGGCGGCGGCACCCGGGTGGACGCGGACTGGTACTCCCAGCGGCCGGCCGACGAGTGGCCGACCGAGCAGGGGCCGACCCAGCAGGGGCATGCCGAGGGGGCGGCCGAGCAGGGGCTGTCCGAGCAGCAGCCAGCTGACGCCCCCGCCGCGCCGGTCGTACGTCTACCCGGCCAGGCATCCGGCCGGCGCCCCGTCACGGCACCCGGCGAGGCACCCGGCCAGGCCGGCGAGGCACCCGACCTGGCACCCGGCCAGACATCCGATCCGGCACCTGATGTGGCACCTGACCTGGCATCCGTCCGAGCAGCCCTCCGAGAAGGTGAGTGAGCGATGCGTGTACTCGTGGTCGACGACCAGTGGATCGTCGAATCCGCCGTGGCCCGCGCCCTGGCACCCGCCGATCACGTCGTGGTCGGCGTGCGGTCCCCGGAGGAACTGGCCGCCCGGTTCGCCACCGACCGGGACTTCCAACTCGCCTTCGTCGACCTCGACTTCCTGCACGAGTCGACGAGGTCCGGACTGGCCGCCCTTGAGGAGTGCACCAGAGCGGGGGTGCCGGCCGCCGTCATCACCGCCGATGGCGAGCACAACCGGATCCTGCACCTGCTGGCCGCGTTCGAGTTCTACCCCGACACCCTCACCCTGCTCTCCAAGCACGGTGCCGAGAAGGACATGCGGGAGATCGCCGGCGCGATCGCCTACGGCCACCATCCGCTCCCGGGTGCGTCGCTCAGGTTCCGGCCGCCGCGCCGCGGACCCTCCTGGATTCACAGCCTTGTCCGCCGGCCGGGCGATCTCGCGCTGTGGCGTGCGGCCGCGAGCCACGACCGGCACGCGACGATCATCCAGGCGACCGGGGTCAGGACGCGCTCCCTTTCGACCTTCCTGGAGCAGTCCGCGCAGGCCGTGCACCGGCTGCAGCACGAGTTCTTCGACGCCGCGCCGCCCGACGACGAGCCCGAGGCGGGGACCCGCAAGAAGCACCTCCAGGTGGTGACGGCGTTCGCGCAGACCTACGCCCGCTTCTTCAGCGACCCGGACGTCGAGCGGCTGGTGCACGAGATGTGGGGGAGCGAGGGGCGCCGGGAGGGCCACGGACGAGCGGCGGGTGTCCGCCGCCGTGCCTCCCGTACCGGGGACGGGGCGTGACGCCGGCGGCCGCGCCCGGATGGCGGCCTTTTGTGGCGCCCGCGCTCGAACACGGGCCGGCGTGGGCGCTCCTGGCCTCGTTCGCCGTGAGCCCCGGTGTTCCGGCGCTGCTCGCCCTCGTACTGGAACGGCGATTGCTGCGCCCGCGCCACGAGTTCACCGCGTTCCTCTACGGCGATCCCGCGCTGGCCGTGTCCTGCGCGGCCGGTGTCCTGCTCGCCGGCTCCCCCGGGGCCTCGGTGCCGGTCGCGGGATGGCCCGCGGTGGCGATGATGGTGCTGCCGCCGGCGTTCGGGGTGTGGCAGGCCCGGTCGGAGCTGCGGGCCGGCCTCTACACGTGGGCGCAGTTGCTCTCGCCGACGAAGCTGTGGCACCAGGTGGTCGTCTATCCGCTGATGACCTATCTGGTCGGCGGCGCGCTCCTGAGGGGCCTCACCTCGGGCATTGGGGGGCCGGCCGGGCCGGCGCGGTGGGCGGTGCTGGCCGTGATGGCGGGCGGATTCCTGTTCTGGATGGCGGCCAACGTCCATGACCGCCGCCGTCCCCGGGTGGGTCATCCTCCGTACGACTGGCGCCGGTTGAGGCCGCTGGCCTCGATGGACGCGATGGTTCGGCCAACGGATGCGATGGTTCGCACGGGCGTCTGCGAAACCGGCCCCGACGCGGTGCGCAACAGTCCCGACGCCGCGCGAAACAGTCCCGGACCGGGTGCCAACCAACGCTCCTGAGCCGGCGAAACAGTGAATGCCCTACCTCGCGCCCTCGGCCATCGTGGTCGTGGAAGCAAGCCACGAACCAGGCGGGGAAGGCGACATGGAAACCTATCTGATGGTGCTGGAAGTCATCGGTGTCTACCTCACGCTCGCGGTGACGGTACGCGAGGCGTGGCGCCGCAAGCGCCGGTGACGACCCTTGAGCTCGTACGCCACTGAGCTCGTACGCCACTGAGCCCCGGCTCCCTGTGAGGGAGCCGGGGCTCAGTGCTGGGTGGTGCCGGGCGGTGCGATGGACGGCTAGCCGAAGGGCCAGCTGGGTCCTTCTCCGTCGTTGTTACCGCCGCCTCCACCGCCGCCTCCGCCGCCTCCACCGCCACCGAACGTGGTGAGGGTGACGGGCTGGTTCGGGTCGGCCATGGTGCCGCCGCCCGGCGTCACGGTGAGGACGCGGGCCTTGTCGTCGTTCGAACTGCCCGCCGCGAACTGGATGTTGCTGAAGCCGGCGTCGTTCAGTGTCTGCGTGGCTTTCTTCACGGTCATCCCGCCCAGGTTCCCCGGGATCTGCGTCTGGGTCGGTGTCGACGGCGTCTGCGGGCCCTTGGAGACGCGCAGCACGATCTGGACGTCCTTGGGCTGGGGTGTGTCGCCGGTCGGGGTCATCGAGACGACCTGGTTGAGCGGCTTGTCGTTGTCGACGTCCTGGCGGGAGACGTTGGTGAAGCCGAGCGCGCTGAGCTGCTGGACGGCAAGGGTGTAGTCCTTGTTCGTCACGTCGGGCAGGTTCGTGGTCTGCTTCTTGGCGATCGTCAGCGTGACCGTCGAGTTCTTCTCGGCCTGCGAGCCGCCCGCCGGGTCCTGCTTGTCGACCGTGCCGGGGGCCGAGCTGGACTCGACCTCCTTGGTCTTCACCTGGAAGCCCTTGGTCTGGAGCAGCTGGGTGGCGCTGGCCTTGTCCTTCTGCGTGACGTCGGGGACCTCGATCTTCGGCGCCCCGGTGGACACGGTGACCGAGACCGTCTCACCCTTCTTCATGGTGCCGTCTGCCGGAGTCTGACTGCAGATGTTGCCCTTGGGCTGGTCCGCGCAGGGCTCTTTCTTGTCCACGGACATCTTGACGCCGGCATTCGTGGCCAGTTTCTCCGCGTCGCCCTGGCTGGTGCCGACGAGGTTGGGCACGCTCACCGAGGTGCTGTCCGCGTTGCCGCTGAAGACGGACTTGCCGATCAGGATCGCGCCGACCAGGACCAGGACGCCCGCCAGGACCAGCAGGACCGTCGAGGTGTGGGACTTCTTCTGGCGTCTCCGGCCGGGGCGGTCGTCGTAGCCGTAGCCGCCGTCGTCGGGATTGACCGGCGGCAGCATCGAGGTCTGGCCGCCGCCGCCCGGATCCGCCTGGCGCAGCGCGGTCGTCGCCTGGTCGTTGCCGTAGCCGTTGTTGTAGCCGTCGTACCCGTTGCCATAGCCGACCGCACCGAGGGCGGCGGTGGCGGCGACCGGCTGACCGTCGAGGTAGGCCTCGATGTCGGCCCGCATCTCGTCCGCCGACTGGTACCGGTAGTCGGGGTCCTTGACCAGGGCCTTCAGGACGATGGCGTCCATCTCGGGCGTGATCTCGGCGTCGAAGTTGGACGGGGGCTGCGGATCCTCCCGCACATGCTGATAGGCCACCGCAACCGGGGAGTCCCCGACGAACGGGGGCCGGACGGTGAGCAGCTCGTACAGCAGGCAGCCCGTCGAGTACAGGTCGCTTCGCGCGTCGACCTGCTCGCCCTTGGCCTGCTCCGGGGAGAGGTACTGGGCGGTGCCGATCACGGCGGCGGTCTGGGTCATCGTCATGCCTGAGTCGCCCATGGCGCGGGCGATGCCGAAGTCCATGACCTTGACCTGGCCGGTGCGCGTCAGCATGACGTTGGCAGGCTTGATGTCGCGGTGGACGATGCCGTTGCGGTGCGAGTACTCCAGGGCCTGGAGGATGCCGATGGTCATTTCCAGGGTGCGCTCGGGCAGCAGCTTGCGCCCGGAGTGCAGCAGCTCACGCAGGGTCGAGCCGTCGACGTACTCCATCACGATGTACGGAATGGAGACGTTGTCGACGTAGTCCTCGCCGGTGTCGTAGACAGCGACGATCGCCGGGTGGTTGAGCGAGGCGGCCGACTGGGCCTCACGGCGGAACCGGGCCTGGAAGGACGGGTCGCGGGCGAGGTCGGCCCGCAGCGTCTTCACGGCGACGGTGCGGCCGAGCCGGGTGTCGTGCGCGAGGTAGACCTCGGCCATGCCACCACGGCCGAGCACCTGGCCCAGCTCGTACCGGCCGCCGAGGCGACGCGGCTCTTCCATAGCTAATCCAGCCCTCTCCGTCTGTCCCGACCGTACCCATGGGTGGTCCGGCGGTGTGCTGTTCGCGCATACGCTACCGGGCACCGCAAGCCGATCAGCTCGCGGCCGTCACCTGATACCGGACCGGTACAGGGCACGTGTGATGTTTCACGTGAAACGAGCGGCTGTTTCACGTGAAACAGCCCGGGTCACTTCTGGCCGTCGAGCACCGCCTTCATGACGTCCCTGGCGATGGGAGCCGCGAGCTTGCCGCCCGCGATGTCGTCACGGGTCGTGTCGGAACCCTCGATCACGACGGCGACCGCCACGGGGGAGCCGTCCCCCGACTTGGCGTAGGAGATGAACCAGGCGTAGGGGTTCTCCTTGTTGCCCACACCGTGCTGGGCGGTACCGGTCTTGCCGCCGACGGTCACGCCGTCGATCTGCCCCGCCTTGCCGGTGCCGTCGGTGACCACGAACTCCATCATCTTCTGGAGCTTCTGCGCGGTGGCGGCCGACATGGGCTGGCTCATCTGCTCGGGCTGCGTCTTGGAGAGCACGTCCACGTTCGGCGCCTGGAGCTGGTCGACCATGTACGGCTTCATCAGCTTGCCGTCATTGGCGACGGCCGCGGCGACCATGGCCATCTGGAGCGGCGTCGCACGGTTGGAGGCCTGGCCGATGCCTGCCATGGCGCTCTGCGCCGGGACGTCCTTGGGGAAGACACTGGCGGCGGTACGGACCGGGTTGAAGATCTCCTTGTTGAAGCCGAACTTCTCGGCCTCGGCCTTCATCTTCTCGTTGCCCAGGTCGGCGCTGACCTTGCCGAAGACCGTGTTGCAGGAGTACTGGAGCGCCACCTTCAGCGTGGCGTTCTCGCAGGGAATGTTGCCCTCGTTGTTCAGCGGCTTGTGGTCGGTGCCCGGCAGGTAGTACGGCACCGGGGAGCGCGTCGGATCGTCGATGCCCGAGTACAGCCCGTTCTCCAGTGCGGCCGCGGCGGTGACCACCTTGAAGGTGGAGCCCGGCGGGTAGGTCTGACGCAGCGCCCGGTTCAGCGTCGGGTCGTCCGGGTCCACCTTCTTCTGCAGGGCGTTGTAGGCCTTGGAGTCCTTGCTGCTGTTGCCCGCGAACGTGGACGGGTCGTAGGACGGCGTGGAGGCCAGCGCCAGGATCGCACCGGTGCGCGGGTCGATGGCGGCGACGGCGCCCTTCTTGTTGCCCAGCCCGTCGAACGCGGCCTTCTGGGCCTTGCTGTTGAGGGTGGTGATGACATTGCCACCCTTCTTCTTGTCCCCGGTGAACATCGACATGGTCCGGTCGAAGAAGAGCCGGTTGTCGTTGCCCGAGAGGATGCCGTCCTCCAGGTTCTCCAGCTGGGTGGCGCCGAACGCCTGCGAGTTGTACCCGGTGACCGGCGCCCACATGGGCCCGTCCTTCCAGGACCGCTTGTACTTGAAGTCGTTGCCCGAGGTCTCCGTGGAGCCGGTGATCGTCTGTCCGTCGGCCGTGATGATGTTGCCGCGCTCGTGGGCGAACCGCTCGATCTCCACCCGCCGGTTGTGCTCATTGGCGTTGAGCTCGTCGGCCCGGACGTATTGAAGCCAGTTGTCGCGGATCATCAGCGAGAGGATGAGCAGCCCGCAGAAGATCGCGATCCGGCGCAGGGGCTTGTTCACGGGCGGACCACCTGGGTCATCTCGGCGTCGGGGGACGGGGCGGGGGCCGGAGCGGGCCGGCGCGCGGTGTCGCTGATCCGGATCAGGATGCCGATCAGCGCCCAGTTGGCGATGACGGACGAGCCGCCCTGTGCGAGGAACGGCATGGTCATACCGGTCAGCGGGATAAGGCCCATCACACCGCCGGCCACGACGAAGACCTGAAGTGCGAACGCGCCGGACAGACCGATCGCGAGCAGCTTGCCGAACGGGTCGCGTGCGGCAAGCGCGGTGCGCACGCCCCGCTCCACGATCAGGCCGTAGATCAGCAGCAGCGCCATCATTCCGGCCAGGCCCAGCTCCTCGCCGACGGTGGAGAGGATGAAGTCGGCGTTGGCGGCGAAGCCGATCAGGTCGGAGTTGCCCTGCCCGAGGCCGGTGCCGAGCGTTCCGCCGGAGCCGAACGACATGATGGCCTGGCCGATCTGTTCGCAGGCGCCGCTCTTGTCGGTGGTGTAGCAGGCGAACGGGTCCAGCCAGGCGTTCACGCGCAACTTGACGTGCGGCTCGAAGGTGGCCACGCCGACCGCGCCGACCGCCGACATCAGCAGACCGAACACGATCCAGCTGGTGCGCTCGGTCGCCACGTACAGCATCACCACGAACAGGCCGAAGAAGAGCAGCGAGGTGCCGAGGTCGGTCTCGAAGACCAGGATGAGGATCGACAGCGCCCAGATCACCAGGATCGGACCGAGGTCACGGCCGCGTGGCAGGTACAGGCCCATGAAACGGCGGCTGGCCAGGGCGAGCGCGTCCCGCTTCACCATGAGGTAGCCGGAGAAGAAGATCGCGATGATGATCTTCGCGAACTCACCGGGCTGGATGGTGCCGAGGCCGGGGATCGAGATCCAGATCTTGGCGCCGTTGACCGCCGGGAAGAACATCGGCAGCACCAGCAGGAACAGCGCAGCGGCCATCGAGATGTACGTGTAGCGCTGCAGGATGCGGTGATCCTTCAGGAGCAGCAGCACACCGATGAACAGAGCCACACCGATCGCGGTGTACAGCAGCTGGTGGGGGGCGTCGGGGGAGAACTTGCCCCACGCGGACTTCGAGCGCTGGATCAGCCGCGGCGACTGGTCGAGGCGCCAGATCAGGACGAGGCCCAGCCCGTTGAGCAGCGTCGCGAGCGGCAGCAGCAGCGGATCGGCGTACCGGGCGAACTTGCGCACCACCAAGTGCGCCACACCCGCCATCAGGCCGAGGCCCAGACCGTATCCGAGCATGCCGGAGGGAAGCTTGCCGGTCATGGCAAGCCCCACGTTGGCGTACGCGAACACCGGGATGGCCACTGCGAAGATCAGCAGGGCCAGCTCGGTATTGCGGCGGCTCGGTGCTTCGATCGCGCCGATGGTGGTCGTGTTGGTGACAACGCTCATGGTGTGAAAAGGCCCCCTACGGCTGCCTACTGCTTACCGCACTGCGAGACCAGCTTCTGCTCGTCCTCCGAGAGGCTGGGGCCGGGTGTGGGAGATGCGGTGGTGGTGGTCTTCTCGGACGGGGCGCCGGTGGCGCCCGTGCCGGGCTTCACGGAGTTGTTGCTCTCCGCGGCGCGGCGCTCCTCCTCCTTCTGACAGGCGGACGCCTGCGTCGCGAACTCCTGGATCTTGGCCTGCGCCTTGTCGAGGCTGCTCGCCGCGATCGTGGAGTCGATCTGGTTGCGCTGGTACTGCGGGAGGTACTTGAGTTCGATCTTGGGGTAGTCGGTCTCCACCTTGGAGAGCTTCACCCACGCCAGGTCCTGGCTGATGCCCCGGTACAGCGCCACATGCGGAGTGCCGTCGCTGTTGGTACCGATGTAGTACTGCGTCTGCGTCCAGCGGTAGCCGCCGTACAGACCACCCCCGACGACCGCGAGGGCCAGCACGATGAAGAGGGATCTGCCGATCCACCGGTTCTTGCGGCGCCGGCTCGGCTTCACGAAGTCCTCGTCCGTGTACGAGCCGAAGGCGCCCTCGGGCGGATTGCCGTAGCCGCTGTCGTCACCGCTGCCGGGCGGGCCGAAGCCCCCCGACGGCGAGGGCGCGGGACGGCCGAGCCCCGAGGCGCGGCCCGCCGGCGTCTGCATGGCGCCGCCGTCGTTCAGCTGCAGCTGGTTCTCCGCGACCGCACCGACGATCACCGGGGTGTCGTTGAGCTGCCCCGCCAAAGTGTCCCCGGCATCGACGTCGAGGACATCGGCGATGATCACCGTGATGTTGTCGGGGCCGCCGCCGCGCAGCGCGAGCTGGATCAGCTCCTGCACCGTCTCCTGGGGGCCCTGATAGCTGGCGAGGGTCTCCTCCATCGTCTGGTGCGACACCACGCCCGACAGACCGTCGGAACAGATCAAGTACCGGTCGCCTGCCCGCACTTCACGGATCGACAGATCGGGCTCGACATGGTCGCCGCTGCCCAGGGCGCGCATCAGGAGCGAGCGCTGCGGATGGGTGGTGGCCTCTTCCTCGGTGATGCGTCCCTCGTCGACCAGACGCTGCACCCAGGTGTGGTCCTGAGTGATCTGGGTGAGGACGCCGTCACGCAGCAGATAGGCGCGCGAGTCCCCCACGTGCACAAGCCCCAGGCGCTGGCCCGTCCACAGCAGAGCGGTGAGCGTGGTGCCCATCCCCTCCAGCTGGGGGTCCTCCTCGACCATCATGCGCAACTGGTCGTTGGCCCGCTGCACGGCCGTGCCGAGCGAGGTCAGGAGGTCGGAGCCGGGTACGTCGTCGTCGAGCGTGACCAGGGTGGAGATCACCTCGGAGGAGGCGACCTCACCGGCGGCCTGCCCCCCCATGCCGTCCGCGATGGCCAGAAGACGAGGACCGGCGTAACCGGAGTCCTCGTTCCCCTCGCGGATCATGCCCTTGTGCGAGCCGGCGGCGAAACGCAGGGACAGACTCATGCGCACCTCGCCCGTCGGCTCGGGGTACGGCCGGTCATGTCGAGCCACACTGCCCACCCTCCGGTCGGGAGCCCGCCCCGGTCCCTGGGGACCGTCGCGGCTCGCTCGCTCCGCTCGCTCATTGTCGTACTACTTCCGCAGCTCGATGACGGTCTTGCCGATGCGGATCGGCGCGCCCAGCGGAATCGGGGTCGGGGTGGTGAGCCGGCTCCGGTCCAGATAGGTGCCGTTGGTGGACCCGAGATCCTCGACGATCCAATTGCCGTCCCGGTCCGGGTAGATCCTGGCATGGCGGCTCGACGCGTAGTCGTCGTCCAGGACGATCGTCGAATCGTGCGCCCGGCCCAGCGTGATGGTCTGCCCCTGGAGGGCGACCGTCGTGCCGGTGAGGGTGCCCTCCGAGACGACCAGCTTGGAGGGGGCGCCGCGGCGCTGGCGCCCACCGCCACCCTGCTGCTGGCCGCGCTGCGGCGGCGGCGTCGCGGCAGCGGCGGCCTGCTGTCGGCCGGTCTGCTGCTGCCGGTTGGCCTCATTGCCCCGGCGCGAACCGCGCTGGGTGACCCGTGTACCGAACAGATCACTGCGAATGACCTGAACGGCCACGATGACGAACAGCCACAGTACGGCGAGGAAACCCAACCGCATGACCGTGAGGGTCAGCTCTGACATTGCCCCCGCTTCACCCTTCGGCTTGCCGGTAAACGATGGTGGTGCTGCCCACGACGATCCGCGAGCCGTCGCGGAGCGTAGCGCGGGTGGTGTGCTGCCCGTCCACCACGATGCCGTTGGTGGACCCGAGATCCTGGATCGTCGGGGGTGTTCCGGTCCGGATCTCACAGTGCCGGCGCGAAACGCCGGGATCGTCGATCCTCACGTCCGCATCGGTGCTGCGGCCAAGGACCAGGGTCGAGCGGGAAATCTGGTGGCGGGTGCCATTGATCTCGATCCAGCGCCGCACCTGACCGTGCCCGCCCGGCATCGGCCCGGGGGCCGCCGGACGGCGGTCGGCGGGCGAAGCTGCGGGACGGCCCGGCGGCGGCGCCGCCGGCATGGGCGGCGCGGACGCGGCGGCCGGCGGGTAGCCGTAGCCGCCACGAGCCCCCTGCTGAGGGGCCGCGGGCGCGGGACGCTGCGGGCCGCCGGGGCCGGGACCCTGGCCGCCCTGCTGGTCGGTGCTGGACGCGAGCGTGCGGCTGCGCACCCGGTACAGACCGGTGTCAAGGTCCTCGGCCTTCTCAAGGTGCACCTTGATCGGGCCCATGAAGGTGTAGCGCTGCTGCTTCGCGTAGTCACGCACCAGGCCGGCCAGCTCGTCGCCGAGCTGCCCCGAGTACGGGCTGAGCCGCTCGAAGTCGGGAGCACTCAGCTCGACGATGAAGTCGTTGGGGACGACCGTGCGGTCCCGGTTCCAGATCGACGCGTTGTTGTCGCACTCGCGCTGGAGCGCGCCGGCGATCTCGACGGGCTGGACCTCGGACTTGAAGACCTTCGCGAAGGTGCCGTTGACCAGACCTTCGAGCCGCTGCTCGAAACGCTTCAGGACTCCCATGGGGCACCTCCTCCGTCGTTGCCGTCCTGGTGATACTGCCGGTTCTGCTCCGGGTCGCTCTCTTGGTACTGCTTACTGATCGTATCCACGCGTCGGGAAATCGGCTGGTTCCCCTTCTGTGCCCTGTGGACGAGTGTCACCTCTCACACGCACCTCTCGTACGGATCGTAGAGGGGGCTTCCCGACAGTGTCCCGCACCCGGGGTGCACTGTGGAGGAGCGGGTAACCATGCCGGGGGTTGCCTCCCCGCGATCTGTCCCTCCCCACCAGGGTGGCCGCAAACAACGGATGTGAATCCACCCTGTCCAGCGTGCTAATCTTCTCGACGTCGCCAGGCAATCGCACCGAAAAGTGAGAGAGCCCAGCACACCACTCTTGCGCGAGTGGCGGAACGGCAGACGCGCTGGCTTCAGGTGCCAGTGTCCTTAGGGACGTGGGGGTTCAAATCCCCCCTCGCGCACAAGTCGGAAGCCCCGCAGATCCCCGGATCTGCGGGGCTTCCTTCGTTTTCTGAGCTGGTGTGATGTGGTGCGGTGCTGGGCGGTGCCGTCACTGGTGCCGTACCCGTGCGGTGCTGGGTGGTGACGTGCCGTGCCCGCGTCGTGCTGGGTGGTAGCGGTGTCGTGCTGGGCGGTCTCGTGCCCATGTCCTTGCTGTGCCCGTGTCGGCTCGTGCGCCGTGCGTCTCATTCCTCACTCCGTTCTTCAGCTGTTCAGCGTCCGGCCCTTGGCCCGTTCTCCGCTCTGTGTCGTATGTCGCGTCGCGTGCCGCGCAAACCTGAGGAGCTGGCGATGCCGGAGCCGTTTCACGTGAAACGGCCGATCAGAGAGTTATCCACAGGGCAATACGGGTTTTCACCAGCGCCTGTACCGTCAGGGGCAGTTGAGCTCCCGACGGGGCACGACGGCGCCCCATCAAGGCGCACACGACGGGTCGTACGAGCGGTCGTACGAGACGGGGGAGGCGGCACGCCATGGGAGAGATCGACATCGTGGTCCCTGCGCCACGAGGCGGAGCGCAGGACGGACAGGGACGGGTTCCGCACGTCCCCGGGTTCGCCCGCCGTCCCCACGCACCCGGCACGGGCAACGACACCGGCACGGGCAACGACACCGGCACGGGCAACGACACCGCACGGAGGTCGCCCAAGGCCGAGGGGAAGGCCCTGCGGGACCGGACCCCCCGCGCCGCGCACGACTCGTTGCTCCTGGCCCCCGACCGGCCCGACGCCGTCCGCGCGGTGGAGGAATCCAACACCGGCCGGGTGCCCGAGCTCACACCGATCCGCGTGGGCCGCATGGCCGCCGGACCTTTCGCCTTCCTCCGCGGCTCCGCCGGTCTCATGGCACACGACTTGGCCGGCACACCCGTCACCGGAGTCACCGCACAGATCTGCGGCGACGCCCACGCCGCGAACTTCGGGCTTTACGGCGACGCGCGAGGCAGTCTCGTCATCGACCTGAACGACTTCGACGAAACGGTGACCGGCCCCTGGGAATGGGATGTGAAACGGCTTTCCGCCTCCCTGGTCCTGGCAGGCCGCGAAGCGGGCGCCGACGAGACCACGTGCCGCGCCGCGGCCTTCGACGCCGTCGGCGCCTACCGCCGCACCATGCGCCTGCTCGCGAAACTGCCGGCCCTCGACGCCTGGAACGCGATAGCCGACGAGAGGCTTGTCTCCCACGCCGACGCCCACGACCTCCTCGGCACCCTGGAACGCGTCTCCGAAAAAGCCCGGAACAACACCAGCGCACGCTTCGCCGCCAAGGCGACCGAACAGGACAAGGACGGCAGCCACTACTTCCTCGACGCACTACCGGTACTGCGGCGCGTGACGGACGCCGAAGCCACGGCCGTCGCCGCGTCGCTGGAGAGTTACGTCCACACCCTGCCCGAAGACATACAACCGCTGCTCGCCCGCTACGCAATCCACGACGTCGCCTTCCGGGTCGTCGGCACCGGGAGCGTCGGCACACGGTCGTATGTGGTGCTGCTCCTCGATCACCGGGGCGAACCCCTCGTGCTCCAGGTCAAGGAGGCCAGGCCCTCCGTCCTGCTGCCGCACCTGCCGAAGGAGAGCGTCCAGCCGTCCGACCCCGGGCACGAAGGGCGGCGTGTGGTGCTCGGGCAGAAGCGGATGCAGGTGGTCAGCGACATCCTGCTCGGCTGGACGACTGTCAATGAACTGCCTTATCAAGTAAGGCAGTTCAGGAACCGAAAGGGCAGCGTTGACCCCGCCGCGCTCGCCGCCGACCAGCTCGACGACTACGGGCGCATGACGGGGGCGCTGCTCGCCCGGGCCCACGCCCACAGTGCCGATCCCCGGCTGATAGCCGGGTACTGCGGAAAGAACGAGGAGCTCGACACCGCGATGGCCGCCTTCGCGGTGACCTACGCCGACCGCATGGAGGCCGACCATGCGGCCCTGACCGCCGCCGTGCGCGCCGGCCGCATCCCGGCGGAGACGGGCGTCTGAGGAACGTTGCGGGCGCCGGCGGCGTCGCCGGGGTTCGGGGCTCGGGGAGTCGTGCGCGACGTGCGCGCGAGGGCGGGGGCCGGGGTGTGAGCAAAGGGGGCGGTGGGGGAGGGGTGGGCGGGGTGGGTGGGGTGGGGGA